>CACYRE010000006.1 GCA_902776735.1 uncultured Erysipelotrichaceae bacterium
TCAAAAGTTACTTGGACATGAATCTATTAAGGCAACACAAATATATACTCATGTTACTACAGATAGATTAAAAGAAGTATATTTTAAAAACTTTCCACGAGCTAAGAAGAATGATTAGATAAAAATTTATACTATCTATTTTTGATTATAAATTATATTTTATAATGATTGTAAATGTTTATGTTATTTTAACTTAATAATTTTTTTAAAAAATAGTTTTATATTTATTTTTATTTATCAATAGTAGTTCTTTTATTTTATGCAGTTATCAATGATGTGACACCTAAAAGCAATAATTTCTTTAGTTAATATTCTAAAATTAACATTTTATCGAATTTATTGTTTTTTTTCTATATAGAAGTGTCACATCAATTGTAACGCTATAATGCTCATAGTAGTTTTTTTTATTTTAACTTTAATTTTTCTTGTTAATTAGATATAATAAGATTAGTTCGTTATGTGTGTACTTATGTGATAATATGAAGAAAAAGAAAAATGAAAAGAATAAGGTTATTAAGATTACTATTATTCTTAGTTTAATTGTTATTTTGATATGTTTTGCTTTTGTCCCCCTTTTTAATAATTTAAAGTTTGGCCTTGATTTACAAGGTGGCTTTGAAATACTTTATAAGGCGGAAGCAATTGATGGGTCTAAAATGACGACAGATAAATTGAAAGCAACTTATCAGACACTTAGTAAAAGAATTGATAGTTTGGGTGTAAACGAACCAGAAATTACTATTGAGGGTAATGATAAAATACGTGTTAAACTAGCTGGAGTAAAAAATCCAGATGAAGCACGTAATCAGTTAGCAACAGTTGCTACTTTATCATTTAGAGATACAAATGATAATTTACTTATGAGTAGTGATGTTCTAAAAGCTGGAGGTGCTAAGATAAGCCAAGATTCTAGTGGAAAGCCAGCTGTTCTTTTATCAATAAAAGATAAAGATAAGTTCTATAAGGTAACTCAAAAAATTAGCTCACAGAGTAATAATACTATTGTTATTTGGCTAGATTATAATGAATTAAGTGATAGTTATGAAAAAGAAGGTAGTAAGTGTGGAACAAGTGAGTCTAATTGTTTAAGTGCTGCTACTGTTTCCCAAGGTTTTGCAAGTGATGTTATTATTCAAGGTAATTTTACAGAAGAAGAAGTATCTAACCTAGTAGATTTAATAAATAGTGGCTCTCTTCCTACAAAGCTTACAGAAGTCTCTTCTCAAACTGTTGGAGCAAGTTTTGGAGCTAATACTCTAAGTACTACTCTTGTAGCTGGAATAATTGCTGTTGTAGCAATTATTGCAGTACTTATTTTAATTTATCACTTTGCAGGATTTATTTCAGCAGTTTCTATTATGATTTATACATTCTTAGTCTTTGGTATATTTTGGCTAGTAGGCGGAGTGTTAACATTACCTGGAATTGCCGCACTAGTACTTGGCATTGGTATGGCCGTAGACTCCAATGTTATAACATTTTCAAGAACGAAAGATGAACTTCTAAAAGGAAAAAACTTGAAATATGCTTTTAAAGAAGGAACTAAATCTAGTTTTAGTGCAATTATTGATTCTAATATAACTACCTTTATTGTAGCAATTATTATGTTTGTTTATGGTGAATCAAGTATTAAAGGTTTTGCTACTATGTTAATAATTACCGTACTTGTTACCATGGTTACAATGGTCTTCTTAACTAGATCATTATTAAAATTATTTGTTAATACTGGTTATTTTGATGATAAAACTAATCTATTCATAAATATAAATAAAGAAGGTATACCAGATATTTCTAAAGGTGAAGAAGAAAAACCAGGTAAATTTAGTAAAGTTAATTTCTTAAAACATAAAAAATTGGCTTTAGTAATTTCTTTAATTATAATACTTATTGGTGGAATAGTAATTGCTTGTAATGGATTGAAGCTTGGAATAGATTATCGTGCTGGTACTGATATTACTATTGTGACAGATAAAAAACTTACTAAGAATGACTTAAGTGCTGACTTAAATAAATATAAAATAAAGAATAGTTCTATTAATATAGGCGACGATGAAACTGATATTAGAATAGATGATGCTATTGATGGAGATACCGTTGAAGATATAAATAATTATTTAGAAAAAAAATATGATGCTAAGGTAAATATTGGTGTTGTATCAAATTTAGTTCAAAAAGAACTTGTAAAAAATGCTTGCCTTGCTGTTATATTTGCTTTAATTGGAATTATTATTTATATATCTATAAGATTTAAATTTAGTTATGCTTTAGGTGGAGTAATTGCTTTAGTACATGATGTTTGTATGGTATTTGCTTTATTTGCTATCTTTAGATTAGAAATTAATTCAATGTTTATTGCGGCAATTCTTGCTATAATTGGTTATTCTATAAATGATACCATAGTATTGTTTGATAGAATTAGAGAAAATTTAGGTGATTATCATAAGAAGTTAACTTCAGAAAAGCTAAATGAAATTACTAATAGAAGTATTCAAAAGACATTTACTAGGACAATTTATACTAGTTTAACTACTCTTATTCCAATATTTGTTCTATTATTATTTGGATCTAGTGGTATATTTACATTTAACATGGTAATGTTATTTGGAATTATTAGTGGTACCTATTCATCTATCTTTATTGCAACGGTTATTTTCTTAGAAATAGAAAAGAAAAGTATTGATAAGAAACATAAACCTAAAAAAATATATACAGATGATTACGAAGAATTGGCAGTTAAGGGAGTTAACTGTTAGTAAATAGGGGAGGTGAGTTCTTTGTCCAAATCAAAAAATTTAGATGATGTAACAATTGAAGAAATAATTGATCATGCACATGAATATATTGATGATGAAGAACAGCTTAGTGTCATAAAGCGAGCATATTTGTTTGCTAAGGAAAAGCATCAAGGACAATTTAGAAAAAGTGGGGAGGCCTACATTTATCATCCGATGAATGTAGCCTTAATTCTAACTACAATTTATGCTGATTTTGAAACAATAGCAGCAGGACTTTTACATGATGTTTTAGAAGATTGTGATTGTAGTGCAGAAGAAATGGAAAAAAAGTTTGGATCTACTATTACCAAGCTTGTACAGGGAGTTACTAAACTTTCTAAAATTCATTTTTCTACAGAGAATGAATATCTAATAGATTATTATAAAAAAATTATTGTTGGAATGAGTGAAGATGTTAGAGTAATTATTGTTAAACTTGCTGATAGATTGCATAATATGCGCACTCTTTGGGCTATTCCTGAAGATCGTCAAAAAGTAAAAGCTAAAGAGTCTTTAGAGATACTTGCCCCAATTGCCGATCATTTAGGTATTCATAAAATTAAGAGTGAACTTGAAGATTTAGCACTACGTTATTTAAAACCAGATGTTTTCTATGATATTGCCGAAAAACTTAATAAAACAAAAATTGAACGTGATTCGTATGTTCTTGATATGGAAAGAGAAGTTTCAACTTTATTAAATGAGCATCATATTCCACATGAAATTAAAGGACGTGCTAAATGTATTTATAGTATTTATAATAAATTAAATAAAGGTAAAAAGTTTAATGAAATTTATGATTTACTTGCTCTTAGAGTAATTGTCAATACAGAACAGGAATGTTATTTAGCATTAGGGCTAATTCATTCAAAGTTTAGACCTCTTCCAAAAAGATTTAAAGATTATATTGCAATGCCTAAACCAAATATGTATCAGTCTTTACATACAACTGTTTTTGGAATTGGTGGGGATTTATTTGAAATACAAATTCGTACTCATGAAATGGATGAAGTAGCAGAAAATGGAATTGCTGCTCACTGGTCTTATAAAGAAAATAAAGGAAGTGACACTGCTGCAGATCTGCAAAATACTACAGAACAAAAACTACAATTTTTTAAATCTATAATTGATTTAAGCCATGAAAATATAAATAGTGAAGAATTTGTAAATAGTGTTAAAGATGAAGTATTAAATAATAATATATATTGTTATACTCCTAAAGGAGATGTAATAGAGTTACCTAAGGGAGCAACGCCAATAGACTTTGCTTATCGTATTCATACTAAAGTAGGTGAAACAACAGTCGGGGCTATTGTAAACAACAATATAGTACCACTTGATTATGAATTACATGATAACGATATCGTAAAAATTAATACTAATAAAAATTCTACACCCTCTAAAGAATGGATTAATTTTGTTAAATCTACTCAAGTTAGAAACAAAATAAAATCTTATTTTACAAAAAGTGATCGGGAAAATTATATAGAAAGAGGAAAATATAATTTAGAAAAGGAATTGCGTAAAAGAAAATTATCAATTTCAGAATTTACAAGTGCCGAAAATATTAAAAAAATATGTGATGCTGAAAGATGCGAAGATTTAGAGGATATTTATTTGTCCATTGGTAATGGTAAATTACCTGTAAATAGTGTTATTAATATTATTGATAAGCCTGCAGAGAATATTTCCGTACCAAAAACAATTAAAGTTTCTAATAAAAATAAAGATGCTGATATTATTGTTAGTGGAATAGATAAAGTAAAAGTAAATCTTGCTAATTGTTGTAATCCTGTTTATGGAGATCCAATTGTTGGATATATTACTAAAGGAAATGGTATTACTGTTCATCTTCTACATTGTCATAACTTATCAATGTTAGAAAATAGAACTATTGAAGTTAAATGGAATAGTAATATTAATAAAAGATATCTTACAATTCTTCTTGTATATACTAATGATAATGAAAACCATATGCTTGATTTAATGCAGTTAATTTCAATGATGAATGTTAGTGTTGATGGTATAAAAACAGTAAATAGAGATTCTAATAATTTTGTATATGAAGTTAACTGTTATGTAACCGGGAAAGCTCAATTGGACAAATTAATGTTAAATATTAATAAAGCAGATTATGTTGATAGAGTAGAAAGGGAAATGCGATGAAAGTATTAATACAAAGAAGTGGTACTTCTTCTGTTTCAGTAAATAAAAAAGTAGTTGGAAAGATAAATAGTGGCTTAGTTATATTTGTCAGTTTTACTGAGGGAGATGATTTAGATAAAATTAAATATTTAGTTAAAAAAATTATTAATCTTAGAATATTTCCAGATGAAAATAATATAATGAATAAAAGTATTCTAGATTATGGTGGAGATATTTTGTCTATTTCACAATTTAGTTTATATGCAGATACTAGTAAAGGTAATAGACCAAGCTATAATAAAGCTTTAAAAAGTGAATATTCATCTAAACTATATTCTGAATTTAATGAAGAATTAAGTAAATATATTAAAGTAGCTACAGGTATCTTTGGCGCAGACATGGTAGTTGATATTACTAATATTGGCCCAATTACTATAATGTTAGAGAGATGATTTTTTTGAAAGATAATAAATTAAATTATAAAATTATTAATATAACTGCTTTAATGTTACTTTTATATATAACCTTTTCAAATATTGGTTTGTGGTGGGGGGTATTATCCAAATGTATTAGTGTTTTAGCACCCTTTATTATTGGCTTTGCTTTTGCCTATGCTTTTACACCTCTTGTTAAATGGTTAAATAAAAAAGGACTTAATAAGAACTTTTCTATCTTATTAGTAGTTTTAGGGATTGTTTTACTAGTTATTGGATTACTTGTCATAACATTACCACTTGTCTATGATCAGTTATCATTACTTATAAAAATGCTTATGAAAATATTTAATAACGTTGATAATAAATTTAACCTTAATTCAGGAAATATTGAAATTAAATTAACTGATTATTTAACTGATATATTAAATGATTTAAGTAATTCTGCTTCTATTAATGCTTTTAATTTTTTAAATGGATCTTTTAGCTTTATTGGTAAATTTATTGTTGGGTTTGTTGGCTTTATTTATTTTCTAGCAGATATGGGTAAAATTAGAAGTACAATAAAAAACTTTTTAGAATTACATAATAAGAAGATGTTAAATTATTTAAAATTAATGGACCTAGAAATTACAAACTATTTAAAAGGTTTAGAAATATTTATGGTTATTCAATTTTTTGAATATAGTACTTTATTTTTTATAGTTAGACATCCCAATTGGTTAATACTAGGAATACTTGCTTGTATTACAACAGTTATTCCATACTTTGGAGGTCTAACTACAAACATTATTGCGATAATTCTTGCTAGTGTTGTATCTTTTCCATTGATGGTAGCAACAACTATTATTTGTTTGATTTTTCCACAAATTGATGGCTATGTTATTTCGCCTCATGTTTATGGTAAAACAAATAACGTTAATCCATTAATAACTATAATGGCAGTTTCAGTTGGTGGAACACTTGCTGGTGTAGTGGGAATAATTGCAGCCTTACCAACATATTTACTTCTTAGAACAACTTATAAATTTTTTAAGGGTGATTTAAAAAAAGGAGTTGTTTTGGTTAAGAAAAATATTTAATTAAATTGCACTTGTAAATAGTAACTTAATAATGATAAAATTATTTAGAAAAGAGTAGGAGAGGTATATGTATATAGATTTAATTGTATTAATAGTTTTAATGATTGTTGTTATAATGTTTTTTAAAAGGTTTTCATCTTTTGTTTTCTTCATAGCAATTGTAGATATATTTTTAAGAATATTAACTTTTATAAAAAACAACATTGGTTTATCAGATCTTTCTGCATTAATTGATAAATATTTACCAGAAAATATAATTGATATTATAGATAAATATTCTAATAGTATTCCATTATTAAATACTATTCTTAGATGGTCATTTATAATTATTATGATTATCTTTTTATCTTATATAATAAAGATATTTATTCATAAAAAGAAAATTTAATTTATTTCTAATAAACGACAAAATAGTCGTTTTTTTCTTTATATAATAATCTCGGTGATAGAATGAAAGTATATATTGAATTAGTTTTTATAGTAAATTATTTAATTGATTTTATGATATTATATGGAACTAAAAGACTACTTAAAATAAATAAATCTAATATTAGATTATTGTTTGGAAGTTCAGTAGGAACACTTTCTACATTTATATTATTTGTTAATATAAGTAATTTAGAATTGTATATCTTAAAAATACTTTTAAGTATAATAATTATTTTAATAAGTTTTGGTAAAAATAATATATTTGTAAATACTTTTTATTTTTATTTAATAAGTATTATTATTGGAGGAATATTATATTTATTTGATTTAAATAGTAACTTATATTTTAATTATTTATTATTAATATTATTTAGTCCAGTAATTATATATATTTTAATAAAAGAGTTAAATAAACATAGATTAAATATTAATGATAAATATATAGTTGAAATTACTCTTGGTAAAAAGATATATAAACTAGAGGGCTTTATTGATACTGGTAATAGACTTATTTCTCCGATAAAAAAGGAGCCTGTAATACTTGTTAATATAGAGCTAAATTATAATAATGTTATTTATATTCCATATAAAGCATTAAATACAGAAGGAATTATACCTTGTATTAAAGCAGATAAAGTGAAAATAAATAACAAAATTATTAATAATTATTTAATTGGACTTGCACATGATAAATTTGTGATAGATGGTATGAATTGTATTTTACCAAATAAATTAAAGGAGGATTTATGAAAAAAATAATAGCTTTATTTAAAAAATTATTCAAAAGAGTTAATAGTATATTTTATGTTGGAGCAACTGATATATTAAAACCACCTCTTTCTAAAGATAAAGAAGAGTATTTCGTTAAATTAAAAGAAGAAGGTAATTTAAAAGCCAAAGAAGTGTTAATTGAACATAATTTAAGATTAGTTGTTTATCTTGCAAAAAAGTATGAGAATTCTAATACTCCATTAGAAGATTTAGTTAGTATTGGAAATATTGGATTAATTAAAGGAATAAATACTTTTAGTAGTAGTAAAAATATTAGACTAGCAACTTATTGCTCTAGATGTATAGATAATGAAATATTGATGTATTTAAGAAAAAATAAAAAGCTTAAAGCAGAAGTAAGTATTGATGCACCATTGTCACTTGATTGTGATGGTAATGAATTACATTTAGAAGACGTTATTGGGACAGATAAAGATATTGTTCAAGATGAGATAGATACAAAAAATGATAAAGAGATTATTTATAAGTGCATTTATAATTTAAAGCCTCGAGATAAAGAAATAATGACTCTTAGATATGGATTGTTTGGTAATCGTGAATTTACCCAAAAAGAAGTTGCAGAAAAACTAGGCATATCACAATCATATATTTCTAGAATTGAAAAAAAAGTTATAAAAAAACTACAAACTATTATTAATATATAATTAATTAAAAGAAAATTTAACTATATTTCTCAAACTATTTCTAAATATAATTTTTCTATTATATTATATTTATAATTATGTAGTTTATTTAAAATATCTTTACTTACTAAGACTTGATAATTTATAGTTTTATTATATTCTTTTTTTATAATAGTTGATTTATCAAGTATATAATTTATTTGTTTTTCTTCATTGTAATTAAATTCTAACTCTATTTTATAACCTTCAATTAATTCAACAAATTCTATTTCTTTTAAGCATTCAGAAACACTTTTAGTATAAGCTCTTAAGAGGCCACCAGCACCTAACTTTATACCTCCAAAATATCTTACTACGACACATAAAATATTATTTAAGTTATTTTTTTCTAAGACAAATAATATTGGATTACCTGCTGTACCAGTAGGTTCTCCATCATCACTAGATTTTTTATAATTATTATAAATAAATCCATAACAATAATGAGTCGCTTTAGGATAAGATAATTTTATATTATTTAATATATCTGAAATATCAATATTATTAATTTTAATTAATAAACATATAAACCTAGAATTTTTTATAATAATTTCATTAGATAGATTATTTTTTATAGTTTGCATATTGTCACCAATCTAATTATATCTTAAAATATGGTCTAGTAAAATAATAAATTCATTGATATAATATAAAAGAGTAGGAGGAAGAGGATGTTTAAAAAGAAATATGATACTGAAGTAGATATTACTAATTTGAATAAGATTATAAAAATAGGTAGTAAACTTATTAACATTGGTTACTTTATGGCTATATTTTCTTTAGTAATTTTAGTTACTTATCTACTTAAAGAATGGAAAATATTTGCTTTTTTAAAAGAATTATTAATTGTTATTTCACCCATATTTTTTGGCTTAATAATAGCTTGGTTATTTGATCCATTAGTTAGAAAATTGCAGAATAAAAAGATTCCTAGAATAATTGGATGTTTTATTTCTTATATAATAGTTCTAAGTATAATAATTTTAGTTGGTTATTTATTTATACCATCTTTTACAAATCAAATTAAAGATTTTGCTAGTGCCATACCAGATATACTAGATGACTTAACTGATTTCATAGCGAGAGTGGTTAATAGATTTGATACTAATAATACTATTAATATTAGTAAACTTAAAAAGCAAATTATTTCAACTGTTACTGATTATAGTACAGGTCTTGCTACAAATATTCCAAAATATGCTTTATCTATTGGTAAATCAATAGTAAGTGTGGGAGTTAATTTTGGATTAGGTTTAATGGTAGGATTTTATTTATTATATGATTTCAATAAAATTAATGGTAAAATTGAAAGTGTTTTACCAATTAACTGGCGAGACAATTATAACGAGTTAGTTCAGAGAATTAATACTTCTCTTAGAAGTTATGTACAAGGTGTGTTAATCGTAATGCTTTTAGTTTTCTTAACTCAAAGTATTGGACTTACTTTAGCTGGTTTAAAAGCACCTCTTGTTTTTGCTTTATTTTGTGCCGTCACTGATATTATTCCGTATTTTGGTCCATACATTGGAGGTATTCCAGCTGTAATAGTAGGATTTACTATTTCTCCAATTACTGGTATTTGTGTTTTAATCTCAATTATTATAGTTCAATTATTAGAAAATAACTTCTATCAACCATTAATAATGGGGCATACTATGAAATTACATCCTGTAACAATCATGTTAGGCTTATTAATATTTCAACATTTCTTTGGAATAATTGGTATGGTTGTTGCAACTCCTGTAATTGCCTGTTTAAAAATATTATTTATATTTATTAATGAAAAATTAAATATTCTAGGAAAAATTACTGGTGAAAAAGAAATTTTAGAAAAAAATAAGTAAATGTTGTATAATGAAAAAAATGTGATACAATATTTAATGTATTTGATATAAAACACTGATTAGAGATGAGTATAATAGGTAGTTATTTGTAGAGAGTTAACGCCTGGTGAAAGTTAATAATAACCTTATTAGAAGCTACTTTAGGAGTTTTATCGGTAAAACCGTTATTTAAATTAAGACCAATATAGGATGGTACCGGACTTTGTCCTCCTATAATGGTCTTTTATTTGTATAAAAAGGAGGATGTATGAAAATTTATGTGATTGGTGGTAGAGCTAAAAGCGGAAAAAATACTTTTGGTGAATATTTGAGAGAAGAATTAAAAGAATATGGATATAAACCATGCCTCATGCATATTACAGAACCACTTTATGAATATGCAAGATGTTATTTTGATTGGGATGAAAAAAATTCAGAGAAACCACGAGAGTTTTTGCAAAAAATGGGTATTGAAATAATTAGAGATAAAATGGGTAAAAAAGATTTTTTACTTAATAGATTATATGAAGATATTGAAATCCTTGAGAATTTTTTTGATACTTTTATAATTACCGATGCTAGACTTATTCATGAGTTTGAAAGTTTAAAAGAAAAATATAATGATGTAGTAACTATAAAATTAATTAGAAATAATTATGATAATAAATTAACTAAAGAGGAAGAAAATCATATAACAGAAAAAGAAATAAAAGATTATAATGATTTTGATTATATTATAGAAAATGATAATTTAGATGATTTAAAAAGATCTGCATTAGAAATAGTTAAAAATGAAGAAAATTATGGAGGTTTGAATGAATAAACTTATCGCAATCGTTGGAATGAGTGGAACAGGAAAAAGTGTTGTGACTGAATATTTAGAACAAATAGGTTGGAAAAAGCTTTATTTTGGAGGTATTACTTACAAATTAATGAAAGAAGCTGGGGTTGAACGAACTGCTGATGGAAAAAGCGAAAAAGAATTTCGTGAGAATTTAAGAAAAAAATTTGGACCAGAATGTTATGCTAAATTCTTGGAACCTGATATAAAAAAGAGCTTAGAAACAGACAACGTTGTCTTAGATGGCTTATATTCTTGGTATGAATATAAATATTTAATTGAGAGATTTACTAATTTAAAACTAATTTGTATTGTAACAGATAAAGAATTAAGATATAAAAGAGTAAGTGAACGGATTGATAGATCTTTTGATAAAACAGCTATTATTTATCGTGATGTATCAGAAATAGAAAATTTAGCTAAAGGTGGACCAATTGCCTATGCAGACTATTATATTCTAAATAATGGTACAATTGATGATGAAATAAATAGATTACAAGAAATATTAAAAAAGATAGGAGAATAATTATATGAAGTACATGAGTCATAATGATATTAGAAATACATGGTTTAAATTTTTTGAGGGTAAAGGACATAAAAAAGTAGAGAGTGCATCTTTAATTCCAGTAAATGATGATAGTTTACTTTGGATAAATGCTGGAGTAACTCCTTTAAAAAAATATTTTGATGGAACTGAGATACCTGAGTCTAGAAAAATTGTAAATATTCAAAAATGTATTAGAACAAACGATATTGAAAATGTTGGTATTACTAAAAGACATCAAACATTTTTTGAAATGATGGGTAACTTTAGCATTGGAGCTTATTTTAAAGAAGAAGCCATTGAATATGCATATGAATTACTTACAAGTGAAGAATATTTTGGTATTGATAAAGATTTATTGTATGTTACTGTTTATACAGAAGATGAAGTGGCAAAAAATAAGTGGATTAGTGAAGGCCTAAATCCTACTCATGTAATCCCTTTAGAGGGAAATTTTTGGGAAATAGGAGCAGGACCATGTGGCCCAGACTCAGAAATCTTCTTTGATAGAGGAGAAAAATACGATCCTAATGGTAATGCTTTAGAGCTATTTAAAAAAGACGAAGAACAAGAACGTTATGTTGAAATTTGGAATAATGTTTTTTCTCAATTTAATGCTGAACCTGGTGTTAATAGACGCAATTATAAAGAACTTCCTAGTAAAAATATTGATACTGGTGCTGGTCTCGAGAGATGGTGCTGCATATTTCAAGGAGTTGACTCTAACTTTGAAACCGATTTATTTACTCCAATTATTAAGCATATCGAAGAATTATCTTCTTTTGATTATGTTGGACAAAAAGAGTTTAAAATAATAGCCGATCATATTAGAGCAATAACGTTTGCACTTGCCGATGGAGCAGCTTTTGAAAATGTAGGTAGGGGCTATGTTTTAAGAAGATTACTTAGAAGAAGTGTGCGTTTTGGAAAAGCAATAGGTATTGAATGTCCATTTATGTACAAAATTGTTTCTGATGTAGTTGATGTTATGAAAGATGCATATCCATATTTGTTAGATAAAAGAGTTGAAGTTGAAACAGATATATTAGATGAAGAAAAATTATTTTTAAAAACTCTTGAGGCTGGAGAAAGAAGATTAAAAGAATTAGTAGAAAATTCAAATGATGGATATATTAGTGGAGAAGATGCATTTAAATTATATGATACTTACGGCTTTCCTTTTGAATTAACTGAAGAGTATTTAACTGACTTAGGTTATAAAGTATCAAGAAAAGAGTTTGATAAGTATATGAATATACAAAAAGAACTTGCTAAAAAGAATGCTAAAAATATTTCTTCTATGGCTAGTCAAAAAAAAGTATTATTAGATTTTAAAGACTCATCTGAATTTGTCTATGGAATTTATCGTCAAAGAAGCCAAATAATTGCTATATTTTCTAATGACCAGAAGGTTAAAAGTATTGATCATGATACTTATGTTGCAGTTATAAGAACCTGTTTTTATGCAACAAGTGGAGGACAAGTTGCTGATACTGGTATGATTATTGGAAAGAACTTTAAAGGACGAGTAATTGATGTATTTAAAGCTCCTAATGGTCAAAATATTCATAAAGTAAAGTTACTTGATGGTGTAATTAGTGAAGGTGATGAAGTAGAACTAGTACTTGATCGTGATAGAAGAAAAAAAATAGAAAAAAATCATTCTAGTGTTCATATGTTACAATATGCTCTTCAACAAGTTGTGTCTCATACAATTAAGCAGGCTGGAAGTTATGTTGATGATGAAAGACTAAGATTTGATTTTACTTATTCAGGTAAAATTACTGATGATAAGTTATTAGAGGTTGAAAATTTTGTTAATAATATGATTGCAGAAAATATTATAGTTTCAACTGAAGTAATGCCACTTGATAAAGCAAAAGAACTTGGAGCAATGGCTCTATTTACTGAAAAATATGGACATATTGTAAGAGTTGTAAAAATAGGAAAATCTATAGAATTATGTGGTGGAACACATGCCACTAATACTGGAGAAATAAGCAAGTTTGCAATATATAATTGTGAATCTAAAGGAAGTAATATCTACAGAATAGAAGCTGTTACCGGAGATAAAATAGAAGATACAATATATGATACAATTAAACCTTATACTGATGAAAAATTAAAATTATTAATTAAAGCAAAAGAAATATTAGAAGAAGCAAAAAATGCTGGTATTAAATTAGAATTTGATGTTAATGTATCTAATGATGATCCTAAATCATATAAAGATATAATTTATAGTAAAAATGAACTTCAATATGTTCATCATGAGGTAAAAGAGTTAGAAAAGAAATATTATGAAATTAGAACAAAAGAAACTTTGGAGAACTTAGATATTTATAAAGAAAACATAAAAGTTATAAATGGTGTACAATTACTTATTATGAAACTAAATAATAAAGATACAATTTTATTAAAAACAATTGCTGATGAGCTTATTAATGAAATGAAAAATGCTTTTATATTCTTTATTAATATAAAAGATGATGGTAGTGTAAACTTTATAGCAAAATCTTCTTCATTTGTTAATGCTGGTTTAATTGTTAAAGATGCATCAGTTTCTTCTGATGGAAATGGTGGTGGATCACAAAAATTTGCTCAAGGTGGGGGCAAAACTACAAAGTTTATTCCTGAAATAATTGAACATATTGAGAAGGTAATTAAAGAAAATGTATAATTTCTTAATTGAAAATGAAGACTTTCTTTTAGTAGAGAAAAAAGAAGAAGAACTTATTAAGAAAAATGACTTTATTAATTCTTTAAAAAGTATTTATGATTTAGAAGAAGTATCTCTTGCTAATGCTTTAGAAGATCTAGATACTTATAGCTTTTTAAGTTCCAAAAAAATAATAATTATAAGAAATATTGAGGTACTTAAATATGATGAATATAAAGAAAGTTTTGATCATTTATTTAAATATTTAGATAATCCAAATTCTTTAAATTTATTAATAATCGAAGCTAAAAAGTTAGATAATAAAACAAAAATAAGTAAAGAATTAAAGAAAAAATGCAATATAATAAAAACAGAAATTAATACAAAAAGTTATATTAAACAAAAATTCAGAGGCTTTAATATTGGACAAGATGTTATTAATTTACTTAATGAATATTGTTTAGACGATGTTTCTAAATTAGATAATGAATGTAATAAGTTAATTAATTATAAATGGGATGAAAAATTAATTACAAAAGAAGATGTAATTAAATTAGTTCCAAAAAAAGAAAGAGAATCTAGGGAATTAACATTTGAGTTTACTAAGGCACTTGCTAGTAAAGATAAGAGTAGAGCATTAATCTTATTTGGAAAATTATTAAAAACAGATGACAATGCCAATGCTATGGGAATTATTGGATTATTAGCTAGTCAATTTAGGATTATGTTACAAGTAAAACTATTAGATGAAAGAAAGTTAACTTCTAAAGATATAGCACATATGTTAGATGAAAATGAATATAGGATTAAAAAAACTAGGGAGTTAACTTCTCTATATTCAGAAAAAGAAATAAGAAATTTAATTATAGCGTTAGAAGACATAGATTTGCAAACTAAAACTACAGATACTTCTCCTAGAAGTCTAATTGAGATGCTTATAATTAATATGTAAGATATAAAAAATAAGAGTTTTGCTCTTATTTTTGTTTAGAATTATTTTTTATTTTTTCAAGTCTATCATATATTTCTTTTATATTTTTTTCATAGCCAATATCTTTAGGATGGTAATATTTTTTATTTTTTAGTTTATCAGGTAAGTATTGTTGGACTACAAATGCTCCTTTATAATCATGAGGATATTTATAATCTGGAGAGTTTGTTTTAATATTATTTGGAATGGAACCAACTGAACCATTTTCAATATCTGCTAAAGCTTCATCAAAAGCTACATGAGCGGTATTACTTTTAGGAGATAGAGCCATTTCAGTAACTATTGTCCCAATAGGAATTCTAGCTTCTGGTAAGCCAACTCGTTCTGCAGCATTAATTGCTGCATCAAGTCTTGGTCCAATAGCAGGATTTGCAAGACCAATATCTTCATAGGCAATTACTGAAAGCCTCCTAAATAAAGAATCGAGATCTTCTTCATAAACAAGTCTTGCAGCATAGTGAAGAGAGGCATCCACATCACTTCCACGAATAGATTTTTGTAAACCACTTAATACATCATAATGACCATCTCCATCTTTATCTGAGAAGAATACTGGTTTATTATTAATTCTTTTTATTTTATCTACAGTTATATTTTTATCATCTGTTGAATAATAACTAACTTCAAGTAAGTTATATGCATATCTTAAGTCATTTCCAGAAAGCTTTGCAATTAACTCAATACTTTTATCATCTATTTTAATTCCCTCTAAAATACCTGATTTTATAGCTTTTTTAAGGCCATAAATAATATCACTATATTCAAGTTCTTTTAATTCAAATAATTGACATCTACTTCTAATAGCTGGGTTTATAGAGTGATATGGATTAGAAGTAGTCATACCAATTAATATAATTAATCCAGATTCAAGACAAGGAAGTAAAACATCTTGTTTATCCTTATTTAATCTGTGTATTTCATCCATTATTAAAACAAGACCATCATACATTTTAGCTTCTTCTATAACAATATCTAAATCCTTTTTAGTATTACTGACAGCATTTAAAAATCTATATTTAACTCCTAAATCATTAACTATAGCATTTGCAATAGAAGTCTTACCAATTCCTGGTTTACCATATAAAATCATTGAAAATATTTTTTTATTTTTAACTAAATTGGTTAAAACTTTATCTTCTCCAATTAAATGTTTTTGTCCTATTATATCTTTTAAACTCTTAGGAGCTAATTTATATGCTAACGGTTTATCCATAAAAATCACCAAGTATATAATAGCAAAATTTTTAAAATTAATAAAGAAGTGTTATAATAAATTGTGGGAAGATGATAAAATGAATATAGAAGATGCTATTGGTGAGTTTATAAATTATTGCGTATTTGAAAAAGGTCTTTCTGATAAAACGCGGATGTCTTATGAAAATGATTTAGAGGTATATAAGAAGTTTTTAAATAATTTGAAAATATATGATGTTCAAATTATTAGTAGTGAAAATATTAAAGCATTTATTAAGGAAAGAAGTATGGATGAGACAACAACTATAGCTCATAATTTAACAGTTATTAAAAATTTTCATGCATACTTATTAAAGGAGAATATTACGAGTAATAATCCAGCTGAATTTATTGAAAGACCTAAACTTCGTAAGAGTCTTCCAAAGGTGTTAAGTGAAAAGGATATTGATAAATTACTTGATATTAAGTTGAATACGCCATTTGACTATAGAAATAAAGCTATGTTAGAATTAATGTATGGTTGTGGACTTCGTGTAAGTGAGTTAGTATCTCTTGAGATAAACGATATTGATGAGTTTAATTCAATAATTAGAGTTACTGGTAAAGGTAGTAAGGATAGAGTTGTACCAGTTGGAGAGTATTCAATTTATTATTTAAATGAATATCTTAAACAAAGAGATAATCTACTTAAAAAGAAGTCATGTAATAAATTATTTTTAAATAATCATGGTACAGGCATGACAAGGCAGGGATTCTTTAAGAATTTAAAAGTTCTTTTGAAAGAAAAAGGTTTAAATGAAAATATTTCTCCACATACCTTACGACATTCTTTTGCAACTCATTTAGTTAATAGGGGAGCGGATTTAAGAAGTGTGCAAGAAATGTTAGGACATTCTGATATTTCAACAACTAAAATATATACAAAAATTAGTGATGAGAAAGTTATAAATGATTATGACAATTATCATCCAAGAAGTCATAAATAGAATGAGGCGATTATTATGAAATTTAAAAGAATTTTTTTAATGGTATTAGATTCTATGGGAGTGGGGGAGGCAAGTGATGCACTAAAATATGATGACATAGGAGCAAATACTTTAGGTCACGTTATTGAAAAAGATGATTTATTTATTCCTAATTTAAAAAAAATAGGTTTTGTTGATACATTAACTATGACAAATAATACAGAAGTTGAAGCATATTATACAATTGCTGAACCAAATAATGCTGGTAAAGATTCTTTAAATGGTCATTATGAAATCATTGGTTTAAAAAATGATATTCCGTTTAAAACATATAATCAGGGATTTATATATGATATTTTAAATGGAATAGAGGAAGTAACAGGAAGAAATGTAATTGGAAATATATGTTCGAGAGATAATTCAGTAATCAATGAATTAGGAGAAAGGCAATATAATTATGGTGCTTTGATTGTTTATACATCGACTGATTCTGATATTCAAATTGCTGCTCATGAAGATTCAATTCCAATTCCTGTTCTTTATGAATATTGTGAAAGAATAAGAGCTTTAATTTTAAAAGAAAACTGGCGAATTGCCAGAGTCATTGCACGTCCTTTTAATGGAACAAATGGGCATTATAAACTTATTAATGTTGCTAGGAAAGATTATGCAGTTAAACCACCAAAACGTACAATATTGAATTCACTTATAGAAAATAATTATAATGTCATTGGAATTGGAAAAATTAATGATATATTTGATGGTCAAGGAATAAATAAACAAATAAAAGCAACAAATAATACGGAAGCAATAAATAAATTAACAGATATAATTGATAAGAATTTTACTGGTCTTTGTATGGTTAATTTAAGTGATTTTGATAGTTTGTATGGTCATACAAGAGATGTTGAAGGCTATGGAAGAGCTATTGAAGAATTAGATGTTGATATACCGATAATACTAAATAAACTGGATTTAGATGATTTATTAATTATTACAGCAGATCATGGAAATGATCCTACCTTTAAAGGAAATGATCATACACGTGAAAATGTTCCAGTATTAATCTATAGTA
Source organism: uncultured Erysipelotrichaceae bacterium (assembly GCA_902776735.1). Classification (GTDB taxonomy): domain Bacteria; phylum Bacillota_I; class Bacilli_A; order RF39; family UBA660; genus UBA3789. Next base: position 18,411 of record CACYRE010000006.1, read on the forward strand.
GAAATTTTAAAAATCCTAAAAAATTAGATAAACTTTCAACACTTGCAGATATTGGTGCAACAATTGCTGATAACTTTGATATAGAGTCTCCAGAAATTGGAACTAGTTTTCTAGATAAATTAGAATAGTGATATTCTTTTTTATTTGAAAAAAAAAAGAGAAATGATTCTCTTAATTATTTTTTCTATATGTTTTAATTCCAATAGCAGTTCCTGCAATAAGTACTATACCTAATACAGTGTAAACTAAATTGTTTGAGTTAGCTGTATTTGGAACAGGTACTACAGTCTCACATTGTGCTTTATATGTTGCTTCATCAGTTAAATTACCATTGTTGTCAAAATATTTACCAGAAACAATTTCACATTTATGAACATTACATTCTAAATCATATTCATCAGCAGTTACTTCAGTTCCTTCTTTACCATAATACTTTCCATTAGCTGTTTTTTCACATGTTCTTTTTTCTGGAGTTATTGTTCCTTCAATACTTTGAGAAACATCTTTTTTTGTTTTAACAAGAACAACTAGGTCTTGCCAATTTCCACCAGAATATTTTTCATATGATAACTCAGATCCAGATGCACTAGCTGAAACATTAATATTTATTGAATCAGAAACAGAACCTGTTGGAACTTTAACAATAAATCTTTCATTATTATTAAATGTATTTTTTTCATTTCCCTTATCATCTGTAACAATTGTCCCATCAGGAGCATTATCTAAACTTATTGTAGCTACATCTGTACCACTTGAGATTACAGTAATTTCATTTGAAACATAATAATTGCCATCACTTGATTCAGTAAATGATAGAGTAGATTGGTCAAATTTTAAACTAGGAACATTACTATAATTAGAATTATTTCTAGCTTCAGTTGCTAAACTTCTTGCTTGTGCATCAAAATTATTATATTTATAATTAACAGTAGGTAAATAATCATCACCCTTAACTATTTTCCAAATTGCAAGTTGAGTAACAACAAATGCATCTTTTGAATCTCCAGCTTTATTAAGTAAATATAAAATTGAACCAGAATTTTTAGTTTCAACATATGGTAAAGATGATCCTGCCTGACCACCAACTTTATCTGGAGTAACACAATAAGCAACTCCCTTATTAGTCACATAAAATGCTTCTCTTCTATAAGCACCATTACTAAATGAAGTTTGGATATATTGTTTATCATTAATAACCATATTGTCAACGGCATAAACATTCAATATACTCATAAATGACACTACTACAAGTATTAATAAACTGACTATTTTAAACTTTTTTTTCATATACTATTCCCCCTTAAGCGACTCCTATTATAGCAGAATATACTCGAAAAATCAAGCTTTTTTTAATTTAAATGTAAAAATATGCAAATTTTACTCTATTACTTATAAAAAGAGTAGTGTATTAATTAATAATTTTTCTTATTAATATATCTAAATTAATTTATAATATCATTATATTTTAAATTTATAGTTGCAGTTTAATTAAATAAATATTATATATATAAAAATTGATAAGATAACTTTAATTGAATAACTTATTTGATATGAACCAGTTCATTGAACAAAATAGAAACACTGTTTTTATTTATATGTCAAAATTAAGTTATGAAGACAAATAAATATATATCAAGAAAGAAAAAATTGAAATACAATAAATAATATTTGAGTAGTTTTATTTAGAAGTTAACATAATATCAATTATAGGAAGTTGATAAAATATAAAAAAGTATAGAAATTATACTGGTTATTATATATTTATTTATTTTTTCTATACTTTCCTTGATTGAATTTCTGCAATTTTTTCAAAGACTTCTTTCGCATTATCATCATTAATTTCTGTATATCCTAATTCTTTTAAAGCTTGAATCTGCAATCTATTTAATTCCTGAGTACGGGATAATTTTTCTTCTTTTTTTTGCTCAATACTTTGAACAAATCTTTTATGAGATTCAATTAATTTTGTTTTTGATGTACCTCTAGGATTATTATATAGTGTAATTGCACTAAATAAAATACTTTCAAAAATAAATTGTTTATTCTCATTAAATAAAAATTCCATTGGATCTACAAAACCTAGAGACTTATCCATATAGGCTAAAATAAATTTTAATTCTTCGTTAGTCTCCATTGATTGTAAAAAGTATTGTAAATAAACATAAGAATTATATGTATCTTTAGTTTTATCATTAGCTAAATTTTCTTTCAATATATTTATTATATTAGCAAGTACTTCTTGTTCTTTTTTATTAAATCCTTTTAAATCAGCAAGTACTTCTTTATTTGGATATTCTTTTAATCCTTCATTTAGTCGATTTTCCACTTCAATTATATATTCCCCGGAAATTTTTAGACTTTTTAAATCACTAATACTTTCAATATGTAATAAACTAAGTAACTTTACAGCCTTTTCCTTTGGCCATTTATTTAAATCTTCAATTGCTAAATAATTATATAGCATTTGTCTTGAAACACCTAAATATTTAGCAAGCCTAACTTTACTTATACCTAACTCAGTTAGAACATTATTTAACTCCTTCATTTCTCTACCCTCCATGATTAATTATATGTCATTAAATGTAAAATATCAAGTGTAAATTGACACATATTTATAAAATAGAAATGATTTTTGGTATGATAAATACTTCGATAATTGATGATAAAAAAATTAAAATTAAAGCAATAATTAAAATCTTTATATATTTTTTCATAACTAATTGTAAATTTATTTCTTTTTTTAAAAAAACTATTTTAAAAAGTAAATAGGAATAACTTATACTAAATAAACAAATAATAAAATATATTATTATATTAAAAACATTTGGTAATAAATATAATATTATTATTAATATTTTATTAAATTTTAAATTTATAATTAATGAAATAAGTTCAAATCCTAAAATAAATACTTTATATAAATATAGAAATAAAGTTATAAAACAACCTATAATTGAAATACCTAATAGCCATTCTATTATAATAAATAAATAGTTTGTTACGACACATGTAATAAAATTAATTAATGAAGGATTTTTATTGGTATTTAATATTATTTTGTTTATATTTTTTGTTATATTCTTCTTAGTATTTGTATCAATCATAGTATTAAATAATATTCCTAAAATAAATATAATTATAGATAAAATTATTAGTACAAATAATAGTTTATTCTTTCTTATTTTTTGTAGCATATTCTTCACCTATTAAATTTTATTTAATTTTTTGATAATAATGATTAGATTAATTTTACATTTTACGACATTTAATTTATAATATTATTATGTTTTGTGAGGTGAGTTTGATGAATAAGAAAGTCCTTAAAATATTTATTATAGTAATGATAATTGCTATGTTGGTTAGTTTTTTCAGTATACTTCTTTATTTATAAAA
>CACYRE010000007.1 GCA_902776735.1 uncultured Erysipelotrichaceae bacterium
CTCTAACTTATCCAATAGGTTTAATCACAGCCGATGAAGTATCTTTAGCTGGAGGAGTTTATGGGACTGACAATTCTTCATATTATTTAAATACAGGGCGATGGTACTGGGCACTTTCGGCTAGCATTTGGAGTGGTGGTTATGCTAATGTTTTCTTTGTTGGCTCTAATGGCTACCTTAACGACGGCAACGTCGACTATTCGGGCGGCGTCCGGCCCGTCGTCAGCCTACGAACTTCTACACTTGTAACTAGCGGGACAGGAACAGAAACGGATCCATATGTAATAGAATAAGATATTGAACTTAAAAATATAGAATAAAATAATTTTTAAAATTATTTAGTATAATTATTACATAATGCTACGTTTATTTATCTACCTTTCTTTACAAATATTATTTAAAAAACTATAATATTTATAACTAGTGGGAGTGGTAAAGTGAGTATAAAGATTAAATTTAAAAGAAAATTTAGAAGACTAAGAGAAGGTCATTATACTTATGATATTATAGGTTATTTTATAATCCTTTTTCTTTTAATCTTTACCATATTTCTTTTTGATAATTTACTTCTACCTAAAATTAAACTAAATAAAGGAAGAATAATTACTATTGATTATAAAAGTAATTATCATGAATTAGGTTATAAAGCATCTTTTCTAGGACATAATCTTACTAGTAAAGTTAAAGTATCTGGACAAGTTAATACTAAAAAACTTGGTAAGTATAAAATTATATATAAAGTTCAATATGGTCATATTATTAAGAAAACTACAAGATATGTTATAGTTAGAGATAAAACTTCTCCAAAAATAGAATTAGATAGTTCTTTATATTATGTTTGTCCTAAGAAAAAATTTAAACCTAAAAAAGTTAAAGTAATTGATAATTATGATGGAGATATTTCTAATAAATTAAAATATAAACTAAAGAAAAATTATATTATTTATTACGTTAAAGATAGTAGTGGTAATAAAACTAAAATTAAGAAAAATATTATTTATAAAGATAAGTATTCTCCAAAAATAAGTGTGATAGGTGACGAATATGTTTATTTATATGTTGGAGATACTTATAATGATTTAGGAGCAACTATCACAGATAATTGTGATAAAAAGCTTAAAATTAAGACTACAAGTAATGTTGATACTACAAAACCTGGTATGTATAAAATAACATATAAGAGTAAAGACGAAAGTAATAATAAAGCAAGAATAGATAGGCATGTTATCGTTAGTGAGAAAAATAGGGATGGTCTAATTTATTTGACTTTTGACGATGGCCCAAGAGAAGAAACTACTAATGTAATATTAGATATATTAAAAGAAGAGAATGTTCCAGCAACGTTTTTTGTAACTAATCAGGGGCCAGATTATTTAATAAAAAGGGAGCATGATGAAGGACATAGTATTGGACTTCACTCATCATCTCACAATTATTCAATTATTTATAGTTCAATAGATAACTTTTATAATGATTTAAATGAAGTTTCTAGTAGAGTAGAAAGAATTACTGGAGAAAAATCAAAAATAATTAGATTCCCAGGTGGTTCTAGTAATACTATAAGTCGTAAATTTTCTCCTGGTATTATGAGTAAATTAACTGAAGATGTAGTTAAAAAAGGTTATAAATATTATGATTGGAATATTAATTCACAGGATGCTGAAATGGGACCACATACTAAAGATGAAATAAAAAATAATGTTTTAAATAGATTAAGAAAAGATAAACCAAATATTGTTTTAATGCATGATGTTAAGCCATATACAAGAGATGCATTAAAAGGATTAATTGATACATGCAAAGAAAGAGGTTATCAATTTGATAAACTAACTATTAATAATGATATGGTCCGTCAAAGGGTAAATAATTAGACAGAAAGGATAATTTATTATATAATTAATTTGGTGATGTTATGACTTTATTTAAACCAACTATATATAATAAAGATATATTTTCTATTAATTATGATAAATTAAAAGAAAAAGGAATTACTTGTTTAGTCTTTGATTTAGATAATACACTAGGTTTAATCGATAATAAAAAGTGTCCGAGGAAAACAAAAAAATTATTAAAAGATTTAAAAAAAGATTTTTTAATATTAATATGTTCCAATAATACAAAAAAAAGATTAAAACCCTATCTTAAAGACTTAGGAGTAGGGGGAGTTGCTTGGAGTATGAAACCATCTACTAGAGGTCTAAGAAAGATTAAGCATAATTATCATTTAAAGAAAAATGAAATGTGCATGATAGGTGATCAAATAGTTACTGATGTACTTGCCGGAAATAGATTTAGAATCATGACCGTTTTGGTTGATCCACTAGGAGATGCTGATTTAAAAATAACAGGGTTAAATAGAAAAATAGAAGCTAAAATAATAAAAAAATATACTAAAGCTGGTATATTTGAAAGAGGTAAATATTATGGATAATGATGATGAAAATACTAAACGATGTCTTGGTTGTGGTGTTTTACTACAAGATCAAAATCTTTTACAAGAAGGCTATACCACTAGTTTAGAAAATGACTATTGTCAAAGATGTTTTAGATTAAAACATTATGGTGATTATCAAATAATCACTAAATCTAATGAAGAATATTTAAATATTCTAAAACAAGTAGGAGAAACTAAAGATTTAGTTTTATATATAACAGACTTACTCAATTTAGATGAAGATATTACTAAAATTAGAAATTTAATTAATAATAAAATGATTTTGGTACTTAATAAAAGAGACTGTTTACCTGAATCTGTTAAAGATGAAAAATTAATTAACTATTTTACTACTTTAGATTTAAAATTTGAAGAAATAATTGTAATATCTGTAATAAAAAATATTAATATAGATTATTTACTAAGAAGAATTAAATATTTTCAAACATCGCGTAATGTTTATGTTGTAGGTCATACGAATGCAGGAAAAAGTAGTTTAATTAATAAATTAATAGAAAACTATTCAGAAAACAATCAAGAGTTAACTATTAGTCCCTTACCATCTACTACTTTAAATATGGTAAAAATAGATATAAATAAATATTTAACGCTAATAGATACGCCAGGTCTTGTCGATATTGGGTCAATTCTAAATAGAGTAGATGCAAAAATGATAAAAAAAATATCTCCTAAAAAACCAATTAAACCACATACTTACCAATTAAAAAAAGGTCAGTCTATTGTAATAGAAGATTTAGTTAGAATAGACTATATAGAAGGAGATAAAAATAGTTTTACTTTATTTATATCTAATGATTTAAAAGTAAAGAGATTATTTAATATTATGAATAATGATACTCTTAAGAATAAATCGAAATTTACTTATGATGTAAAATACGGAGAAGATTTGGTAATAGATGGATTAGGTTTTATAAAAATAATGAATAAGGCTACTATAGACATATATATAGATAGAGAGATAAATACTTATTTTAGAAAGAGTTTAATATAAGTTAATTATTTGAATAGTTGTCAAATTTTTTGTTGATAAAAAAGTGATAATTATTTGTATAGTCAATGCAATTATGTGTTGGCTATTTTTTGATTTTAGTAAGACTTTTTCTGTATGTTTTTTAATTAAATCTTTAAAAATTTTATATTTAGTATTATTGAATATAAAACAAAATGATTAGTAATAGAAGTTGAGAGAGTAAAGGATTTATCACAATGTTTAAAAAGATATCTTTATTTCTTTCTTTTATTTTGAAAAAATACATATAATTTTTTAAACATTAGATATACTATAAATTATATCTCCAGTATTTTTTGCAAGTCTTTTTTGTAAATATTTTGTCAAGTTAAAAAAATTCAATTCTTAAATATTTACATTTATTTTATGTTTAGTTATTATAATTATAGTAGTGGTTGATTGTGGTGAAAAGTGGGGGATGTCCAATGCTTATTGGTGAATATCATCATACAATTGATGATAAAGGAAGAATTATTATACCGACAAAGTTTAGAGAAGAACTTGGATCTGAATTTGTTTTGACTCGGGGAATTGAGGCTTGCCTTTTTGCTTATTCATTAAAAAATTGGAATAAAATTATAACGAAACTTGATTCTTTACCTTTTACCAAAAAAGATGCGAGAAGTTTTAATCGTTTCTTTATGTCAGGTGCTACCTTTGTAGAATTAGATAAACAAGGACGCATTAATATTGCTTCTTCTTTGATTAATTATGCAAATCTTTCTAAAGATTGTGTAATAATTGGAACAGGAGATAGAATAGAAATTTGGGCAAATGATTCTTGGAATGAGTTCTTCAATTCTACAAAAGAAAATATGTCAGACATAGCTGAAAATTTATTTGATGAGAGTGTGAATTTATGATGAAACATATAAGCGTTTTACTTAATGAGTCTATTTCCTCCCTAAATTTAAAAGAAAATAGTATCATAGTGGATGCAACTCTAGGCTATGGAGGACATAGTAGTAACATCTTAGAGAGAATAGATAAGGGGTATTTATTCGCCTTTGATCAAGATAGTGAAGCTATTCGGTATAGTACCGATAGACTTAGACATATCGGTACTAACTTCACTATTATAAAGAGTAATTTTGTTAATATGAAAGCCGAATTAGAAAAATTTGGAATTGAAAAAGTAGATGGTGTACTTTTTGATTTAGGAGTATCTTCTCCTCAATTAGATGACAAAAGCCGAGGCTTTTCGTTCCATGAAGATGCTAGACTAGACATGAGAATGAATAAAGAGCAAAAATTATCTGCTTATGAAGTGGTTAATGAATATTCTGAAAAAGATCTTGCTAATATATTTTTTAAATATGGTGAAGATAAATTTTCTAAAAATGTAGCTAGGAAAATAGTTCAATATCGTAAAATTAAAAAGATTGAAACTACATTAGAATTAGTAGAAGTAATTAAAAGTGCAATTCCTATGAAATATAGAATAAATAAACATCCAGCAAGGCAAATATTTCAAGCAATTAGAATTGAAGTAAATCATGAACTAGATGTTATTGAACCATCCTTACAGCAAGCTACATCATTACTTAATGTTGGAGGAAGAGTAGCTGTTATTACCTTTCATTCTTTAGAAGATAGAATAGTAAAAAATTACTTCAAAAAAATAACTGAAATTGATGATAAAGTTAAGGGAATTCCAAATATACCGGATGAATATTTACCAGATTTTAAATTAATTACAAATAAAGCAATTACTCCAAATGATGAAGAATTAGAAACAAATCCTAGATCTAGAAGTTCTAAATTAAGAGTAATTGAGAGAATAAAATAGTTTAAATAAAGATAAACAAATGTTATAAATAGGAGCTGAATTATATGAAAAAAATAAAAAAGAAGTATAAAATTTCTAAATTTGAAAAACTAATTTATATTTTTGCAATTTTTTTGTTAGTTTTATCTCCTATTGCTATTGTGTTTTCTAAAGCAACCTTGTCACAAGTTAATTTTGAGGTAGAAAAACAAAAGAGAGAACTTGAAGAACAAAAGAAAACTAATGAATCTTTAGCTATGACTATAGATGAATTGGCTTCTCTTACTAAAATCCAAGAAGTTGCAGAAGAACAAGGATTGAGTTATAATAATAACAATATTAGGACTATTAAAGATAAAAAGTAGGAAGTGATATCCTTGAAAAAACGTAAGAAGGGAAATAATATTAGATATTCAAGAGTAATAGTTTTTATTTCTCTTCTTTTATTTTTTGTAATGATTGGAAGAGTAATTCAACTTGCTATGTCAAAGGAAATAGATGGTATTAATCTTAAACAACTTGCTTCAAAAAGAATTACTAAAACAGATGTTATTTCTGCGAAAAGAGGAAATATTTATTCTAGTAATGGAGATATTTTAGCTCAAAATGTTTCCTCATATAAATTAATTGCATACTTAGATAGTAAAAGAACAGCTAATAAGAACAAACCACAACATGTCGTAGATAAAGAGTTAACAGCAGAAAAACTAGCACCAATTCTTGGAATGGATAAAAAAGAAATTTTAAATTATTTAAATAAAAAAGCTTATCAAACAGAATTTGGTACTCATGGCAAAGATTTAAATGAAATAACTAAGAAACAAATAGAAGATTTAAATTTACCAGGGCTTGATTTTTATGAAACATTTAAAAGATATTATCCTAAGGGTAATTTTGCGTCTTATACGATAGGTTATGCTAAAAGTAGTAGTAATTCAGAAGAATCAACTATTACTGGTGAAATGGGAATTGAGAAACAGTATGATAAAATTTTAAAAGGAAAGGATGGGTATACAACATATCAAAAAGATTTAAAAGGTTATAAGATTGCTGATACACCTGTAATTACTAAAGATGCTGAACAAGGAAAAGATATTTATTTAACACTTGATGAAAATATTCAATTTTTTGTAGAGCAAGCTTTAAATGATAGCAATAAAGATTATAACTGGGAATGGTTTCATATAACTTTATTAGATGCTAAAACTGGGGCAGTATTAGCAACAGCAACTTCTCCTAGTTTTGATCCTAATAAAAGAGATATGACTAATTATCTTGATATGCTATGTCAAAGTGCTTATGAACCCGGTTCTACCATGAAAACATATACTTATATGGCTGCAATGGAAAATGGCGTCTATAATGGCACTGAAACTTATAAATCTGGTATTTATACAACAAGTGATGGTACTGAAATAGGTGATTGGAATAGAAATGGCTGGGGTGTAATTTCTTTTGATAAAGGTTATGCTTTAAGTAGTAATGTTGGTGTTATTAATTTAATTAGTCGTCATATGAACAGTGTTATGCTTAGACAATATTTTAAAAAACTTGGCTTTGGTAAAAAAACAGGTATTGAAATACCTAATGAAGTAAGTGGAAGTCTTGGCTTTAAATATGAAACAGAAATTTATAATGCTGGTTTTGGTCAAGGAATTACAACAACACCAATTCAAAATGTTAAAGCACTAACTCCACTTACCAATGATGGAATGCTTTTAGAACCATATTTAGTTTCTAAAATTGTTGATAGTGAAACGAAAGAAGTAATTTTAGAAAATAAAAGAACTGAACTAGAACGAGTTGCTTCAACTGACACTGTAAATAAAATGATAAGTTTAATGGATGATACAGTAAATGGATATGGTAATACTGGATCTGGATATAGAATAGATAGTCATGAGTTAATAGGAAAAACCGGTACTGCACAAATTGCTAATGAAAAAAGTGGAGGATATTTGAGTGGTAAAGAAGATATTATTTCGTCTTTTGCTGGGATTTATCCAAAATCTAATCCTAAAGTTATAATATATTCATCAGTTAAAAAACCAAGTGGTGGTTCTCAAAAACCAATAAGTAATGCTGTTAAAGAAATAGTTAATAATCTTTCTAAATATTACGGAGAAAATACTAATACTAGTACTATTGAAATAAATAATTATAAAGTAAAAAATTATAATAATAAAAATATAGATAAAGTAAAACTAGAATTAGAGAATGATAAAGTAAAATATATTGTTTTAGGCTCTGGAAATAAAATTATTAAACAAACTCCTGCAGCAGGTAATACTATTACTACAAATGATACTATTTATCTAATAACAGATGATAATAATATTACAATTCCAAATGTAGTAGGACTATCATCTAAAGTTGCTAAAAGTCTTTTGCAAAATTTAAATATAAAAGTTAACTTAAATGGAGTTGGTTATGTAACGGCTCAATCTATTTCTGCTGGTACTCCTATTTCTGAAGGGATGGAGATAAATTTAACTTTAAATCCTAAATTTAGTACGGAGGCTTCATAATGACAAATAAGAAATTAAAAATATTATTAGAAGTTATTATTATGATTGGATTAACTGTTTATATATCAATGAATAATGTTATACCTGAACTAAAAAGAAAATTTGGATCAAGTGATAAACTTATTAGTTATTTAAATTATAGTAATATGTTTGAAATTAATATTAATAATAATACTGATTTTATCTTAGTTTTAAATAAAAACTATAAGATATATCATATAATATTTTTAAGTAATAATATTAGTTGTTTATATAATAAAAATCTAGAGAATTATGAAGATAATAATAAAGCTATAAATCACATAGTAGAATTATTAATAGAGAATAATTTATTAAAATCTAATTATAATATTGAAGTTACTAAGTATAATAGAGTATATTATGAAAAATTTATGAATTATTTTACTTCTTCTTTAAAAAAATATAATGTATCTTCTTCTATAGTAGAAAAAGAAAATACTATTATTGATAAAGCAAATAGCCTAAATTTAGATAGTACAAGTGAACAAAATGCTTTATTAAAACTTGATTATTATTCAAAAAATATTATTTCTAGATATAAAAATAATATTAGTACTTCTTCAATTGATAGTACAAATACTATATTAGATGAAGATACTTATAAGAGTTATAGTAATAATATTTATAAGAAACTTGAAAAATATGTTTATTCTAATAAGATTACTACTCTTGATAAAAATAATGCTGAACTTATAATTTCTTCTATACCAGCAGATGATAGGCTTGAAATTTATCCTACAAGTAATAGTTGGTATTATGTAAGTAATGGAAGAGTTTATGCTTATATTGAATTTAATAATAGTGAAAAAATATATAATTTTTGTTATAATGGTAGTATAGATGGTGTAGAAAGTGGAGTATGTTGAATGAAAAAGAGTATTAATACTAAGGATATTATAATAGTAGTATTATGTATTACTATTATCTTTTTAGGGATTGGTTTTATATTTTTATCTGTTAATTTTACTGAATTAAAAAATACTAAAAGTGATTATGATTTAAGATTTCTTGATGTTACGAATATTTCAACAGTAAGTGGAGGTAGTACAAAACCAAGTGGTGATATTAAGATAGAAAAAGGTGGAAAATTGCTAAATATGAATTTTATTTTATATAATGCCAGAGATGAATTAGATTATAATATTTCTATTCAAAATAATGGAACAATTTCTGGTAAAGTTATTGATTTAATAGAAAGTCCAGAATATGCCAACGGACAGGATAAAAATAGACTACTTCCTATTTCAATTACTTATTCTGATGTTAGTGATGTAGTATTAGAACCAGGTGATGCTACTACTATAAAATTAACTGTTTTTTATAATTCTTCAACTATTACTGGAAAAAAGAGTTTTAATTATAAATTAGGACTTTTAACTAAATAAAATTTTTGATATAATAAAATTGCTAGTAAAAAAGATAATATGACATGGAGGTATTTATGAATAAAGTCTATGAAAAAGGTGACACAATTAAGCTTGCTAATGGGACACTTTTTACCGTTATTAGTAGTGTAATATATGAAAATACAAATGCTTTGTTTTTAGTTGATACAGTAAGTCCAATTAAAATGTGTATTGGATTTGTTAATAAAGAAAATAATAAAATAATTGATTTTCCAGACTTAGATGCAGAAGAAAATAAAGATTCAATAATTGATTTAATTGATTTATTTAAAAAAAATGTTGCTTAGATTGTGGAGGTGAACAAAATGTCTAAATTTAAAACTATAGAAATAAATGGAAATGAAAATTATGTAGTAAAAGTTTATAAGGCAGATAGAGATTTAAAACGTGCTTCAAAATTTAGCGAGACTTGGAAAATCCCTGAATTTCAACATTGGATGGAGTATTTGCAAAGAGAGTCTGAAATATTAAATGAATTAATTGAAACCGATGGAAATGATGCTACATTACTTAGAGAGTATGTTTCACTTGAGAAAAGTCTTAAGGATAAATTTAGTGCAGATGAATATGATTGGAAATCAAACCATGTTAGCGATTCTATGAGCCCTGTTACTAATCCTAAAGAAATAGCATTTGAATTAGGGACAACATTTTTATTGACTGCTGGTACTGAATGGGTTATGAATTTGGCTATAGAAGGACAACATATTGTTCCAATGCTAATTGCTTTATATGGAACCAAGAACGTGGCTGAGCAGCTTATAAACAATGGCTCTATTTTATCAAATAAAAAATTGCAAAATAGCAGAACAGAAAATTTGAATGAGCTTAGCAGAATGCTTAATGATTATGAAGAAGAATATGGCCTAGACGAAGATAATTCAAAAAAAGTCAAACAATAAATATAAATATTATTTTTTGATTTTTATATATTTAATTATAAAAAATGAAGAACGTACCTTGTACTTCTTCTTTTATTTTGATATACTCTTTTAAGATGGAGAGTAGTAAAATGACGAAAAAAAATAAAAAAAAACATTATTTAAGTAAACAAGAATTTATTTTTAATTTTATTAGTCTGATAATAATTATCATAATAACTTTATATTTTGGTATTAGAAGTTTTTATTATTATGGGCAACAAAATAATTCTAAAAACAATAGTAAACTTATTCTAAGTGATATTATTCTGAATAATAATAAATTAGTTAAAGATGGTGATGGTTTACATAGAAATAATAATGGATATTATTTTAGAGGTCACGTTACTAATAATTATCTTTTTGCATTTAATAGAATGTTTAGAATTATAAGTGTTAGTGATACTGGTAATATTAAATTAGTGAGTGAAGATAATGCAGCATCTTTTATGTGGGGAGAAAAATATCCCTATCATCAATCTAATTTATATACTTGGTTAACTAAAACTACAAATAAATATTCTGGAGTTTATTATAATACGATACCTAATATAAATAAATTTCTTATAAAAACTACTTATACTGAAGATACTTTAAATAAAAAAATTATTTTAAGTAATAAAAAGTATTCTGATTATATTACGACTCTAGGGATTAATGATTATTTAAATAGTGGTGGTTCTCATGGATATTTAAATAATAATAAAATATTTTATTTAATGGGAACTGATGAGAATAAACAAAATTTATATGTATCTGAAGAAGGATTAGTTGAGTCGACCGATGGACTTGATGGATATGGTGTTAGAGCAGTAATTACTCTAAGAAAAAATAGTGAAATAACTTCAGGGGATGGAACTTTAAATAATCCATATGTTTTAAAACAAGATAATAATATTAATTATATAGATACTTATGTAAAACTTGGTAATGATGTTTGGAAAGTTTTTAATGAAGATAATGGTATATTAAAGATGTATTTATATGGATATATTACTACTAATAATATTCCAGTGCTTAAAAGCTATAGTAAAGAGAGTAGTTTATTTGATTTAACAGATAAATATAATATTGCTTACTACTTAAACAATATATATGTAAATAGTTTAACATATAATAATTATCTGGTACCCAATAAATATTATATAGGAGAGTTAAGTACTGATACAGGCTATTTATATCAAAATATTTATAATGGTGAAATTGAATGTAAAGTTGGACTTCTAAATATATTCGATTATGTATCCAATAATTTATTTGATGATTATTTTCATCTTAACAATACATCTAATATTAGTAATATTCAATATAGTACTAATTCAAAAGGGTTAGTTCAAGAAGAAGAAGTTTTTGAAACTAAACATATTGTACCGGTTATCTCAATTAACAAAAATAGCATTAAGAGTGGATCTGGTACTATTAATAGTCCTTATAGTGTGGAGTGAAGAATTTATGAAAAAGAATAAAAAAAGATTACGACTTAAAATTAGTAAGTTTACATTACTTATATTTTTATTAGATATTATTGTTATTGATGGACTTATTGTTATTAATAATAATAAATTTAAAACATTTTGGATACCTACAGCTATGACTACAATGTCACATAAATATTTAGCTTATACTTTATATAATCCTGCTACTGTTAATAAAGTTATGAGTGAAAATTATATTGAAACAAGTTCTGAACAAATGAATCTTGACGATATTATAATTGGTGATACTGGTAAGAAAAATTATACTTCTAAATATGAAAAAGAACTGTTTACTAAAGATCCAGACAATAATGTATATAAAATTATTAGGATTGAAGAGTCTAAATTTAAGGGATATTTAGTTGGTATATATGATCCTAGTGATGTTGAGCTTGCTGTTTCTAAGAAACTTGGTAAGGCTGGCCAATCTGTTAATACATTAGTAAAGGAAAATAATGGATTAGTTGGTATTAATGGAGGCGGTTTTGAAGATTTAGATGGTTGGGGTAATGGGTCTATTCCTTATGGTGCTATAATAAAAAATGGTGTCCATATCTGGCAACACGATGGTGGGTCCGGTGGATTAATAGGCTTTACAAAAGACCATAAAATGTATTTAACATCTAAGTCTCCTGAAGAAGCTATTAAGGATGGTATGTGGGATGCCGTTGAGTTTGGGCCTAATTTAATTGTTAATGGAAAGACTGCAAAGATTCATGGTGATGGTGGTTGGGGTACAGCTCCACGTAGTGTCATTGCTCAAAGAAAAGATGGTGTTGTTTTATTCTTGATTATTGAAGGAAGGCTACCTGGATATAGTACAGGAGCAACTATGAATGATGTTATTAAAATATTAAAAAGATATAAAGCTTATAATGCAGCAAATCTAGATGGTGGTGCCTCAAGCACAATGAGTGTTGAGGGAAAACTTTGGAATAAGCCAAGTGCTGGAGAATCATATGGTGGAAGAACAGTTTCAAATGCTTGGATTGTTACTAATAAGCAAAATAAAAAGGCTGTTGCTCCAACTAAAATCAAATAGGATTTTTCCTATTTTATTTATAAAAAATATTTAGCACTCGTACTTGACAAGTGCTAAATTAGTAGTATAATTGACAATGAGGGGTGATGTATATGTATGGTTATCCACAAGAAGAAAAAGAAGAAGATGTCCTTAAAAAATATGGACGAGATATTGTTGAAGATGCTAAAGCTGGAAAAATTGATCCAGTAATAGGTCGTGATGATGAAATAAGAAGTATTACTAGAGTACTTTCTCGTAAAACTAAAAATAACCCGGTTCTAATTGGTGAACCTGGTGTCGGAAAAACTGCCATTGTTGAAGGATTAGCCTTAAGAATTTTAAAAGGAGATGTTCCAACAAGCCTTAAAGATAAAACAATTTGGGAATTAGATATGGCATCATTAGTAGCTGGTGCTAAATATCGTGGTGAGTTTGAGGAAAGACTTAAAAATGTTTTAAATGAAATAAAGAAAAGTGAAGGTAGAATAATCATGTTTATTGATGAAATACATATGATTGTTGGTACTGGTTCATCTGAGGGTTCAATGGATACTTCAAATATTTTGAAGCCAATGCTTGCTCGTGGTGAGATTCACGTAATTGGAGCAACTACACTAAATGAATATCGTAAGTACATTGAAAAAGATGGAGCGTTAGAAAGACGTTTTCAAAAAATACTGGTTAAAGAACCAACAGTTGAAGATACAATAACAATTTTAAGAGGTTTAAAAGAGAGATTTGAAATTCATCATGGAGTAACTATTCAAGATAAAGCAATAATTGCTGCGGCAACTCTTTCTAATAGGTATATAACTGATAGATTTTTACCAGATAAAGCAATTGATTTAATCGATGAAGCTTGTGCTACAATTCGTGTTCAAATGGATTCTGTTCCTTTTGAATTAGATAGTCTAACTCATCGTATAATGCGTTTAGAAATTGAAAAGCAAGCATTAAAAAAAGAAAAAGATGAGTTATCTATGAAAAGAAAAGAAGAAATTGACCGAGAACTTACAACTATGAAGCAAAAGGAGTCTGAGTTAACTGATGCTTGGAATAGAGAAAAGAGTCTAAACAATAGAATTAAAGCTAAGAAAAAAGAACTAGAAAGTTTAAGATTCGAACTTGATCAAGCTGAAAACAAATATGACTTAGAGCGTGCTGCAGTACTTCGTCATGGTGAAATTCCAAGAGTTGAGAAAGAATTACAAGCATTAAACTCTGAATCTAAGAATAAATTATTGAGTGATACTGTAACAGAAAATGATATTTGTAAAATAATTGCTAAATGGACAAATATTCCTGTTGCTAAGCTTGCTGAAAGTGAAAAAGAAAAGCTTTTAAATTTAGAGTCTGATATGAAGAAAAGAGTAATGGGTCAAGACGAGGCTTTAAAACTTGTAAGTGATGCTATTATTAAATCTCGTAGTGGAATAAAAGATCCAAATAGACCAATTGCATCATTTATGTTTTTAGGACCAACTGGTGTTGGAAAAACAGAAGTAGCAAGAACTCTTGCCTATGAATTATTTGATGATGAAAAACATATGGTTAGAATTGATATGTCTGAATACATGGAAAAATTTAGTGTCTCTCGTCTTATTGGTTCTCCTCCCGGATATGTAGGTTATGAAGAAGGTGGCCAATTAACAGAAGCTGTAAGAAGAAATCCATATAGTATAGTATTATTTGATGAAATAGAAAAAGCTCATCCAGATGTTCTAAATCTATTATTACAGATATTAGATGATGGTAGAATTACAGATTCTAATGGTCGTACAGTAGATTTTAAAAATACAATTATTATCATGACTTCTAATTTAGGAAGTAATCATATTCTAGAAAATTCTAAAGATAAAGTTATGGATGATGTTAGAAAGTACTTTAGACCAGAATTTATTAACAGAATAGATGAAATAGTAATATTTAATCCTCTAACAAAGGAAGCTATAAGTAAAATACTTGATAAAATAATAAGCCAAATAGAAGATCGTTTAAAAGATTTAGATTTAAAAATAAAAATAACAAATGCAGCAAGAAAAGAATTTATTGAAGAAGGATATGATATTAATTTTGGAGCAAGGCCATTAAAAAGACTAGTTAGTAAAACAATAGAGGTGGACTTATCTAAAATGCTAATAGAAGGTAGTGTACACGAACATGACACTATTATTGTAGATTATATAGACAATAAATTTAATATTAAGAGAGGAGAATAATCTCTTCTTTTTTTGAGTAGATTTTGCTATAATAACTAAAAGGAAGGTAAATTTTATGAAAATAATAAAAAATATACTTATTGTAATACTTACTTTTATTAATATTAATTTAGTTATTGGATTAATAGTAAGTATTTGTTTTCCTAAGGTTTTAAGTGGTACTATAAATGATTTAATTATTAATGAAGTTAGTTATAAAAACTATAAAGAACCCAATATTATTATTAATAAAGATGCAAAAAGTACTAAAGATTTAGTAACTACTGACAGTGAAGATGTAAACAAAATCTTGCAAAGTCATGCTGTCCAACAATTATTGGAAGATTATATTAATAAAACAATATCTTCTATAAATAATCCAGAAGAATTAGAAAATATTGATTTTGAGAAGGATGCTATGGACTATATAAAACAAAATAAAGATAAAATAGAGCAAGCAACTGGTATAGAAATTACTGATGAAACGCTAAATAAAGTTCAAAATAATCTAGAAGAAAAAGAACTTAATAATGTTGTAAAACAGAGGATAAAAAATACCAGTAAAAATTTAACTAAAGAAGAAAAAACCATTTTAAAAGCTTATTCTAGATTTGTTAGCTCAACTTGTCGTATAATTATGATTTCTATCTTTATCTTAAATTTATTATTAATTGCTATTATAAATAAGTCTTTTACTAAGTGGATAAATAACTTTGGAATATCTTTATTAATAGGTGGAATTGAGACAATTATTTTAAGTTTTGCATTAAAAATTATTATTAATTTTAAAAATTCTTTTATAAATTTTAATATTAGTATACTTATAAAATGGGGTTTTATAATTGGAGTACTTGGACTAATTATTATAATGGTATATAATATAATTATAAAAAAGCAAAGAAAGGAATTAGTTTATGAGTAATAAAAAAAATAGAATGGATGAAGAACTAGAAGAAACTACTATGCTTAAGACTATGATAATTGAACCAGATGATGAGGATGATTCATCTATATTAGAACAAATAGAAGAATTTGAAGAGAAAATTGATTATTTAGATATATCTGATGAAAAAAAAGATAAATTAAGAAACTTATGTGCTGAAATAAAGAAAGAAAAAGATGAAAATGTAAGAGAATATTTATTTAAATTATTACAAAAAGAAGTTAATTAGAATATAATATATTAATTATTATGCAACATCTTGCATGTCAAGAAAGTGTAAAATTTGACATATTCTGTTTATTAAGGTAAAATATTTATTGACATTTGACCAATAGAGGTGAATAAGTTTGAAAAAGACTAAATTAATTTCTGGTATTACCGTAATTGTTGCAATTATGATGATATCAATTGGTATGGTAATACAAAATGATGAAATGTCTTCGACAATAAATACTAATGTTGATTTAAGAGATTTTAAAATACAAAATATGGCTGCTAGTACAAATATGATTGTGAAAAAACCAGTAAATGATTCTGATACAGTTAAGACACCTACTGAGGCAACAAATTTGGTATTAACAGAAGTCCAAATGGAAACTGCACCTGCCTCCGTAATTATTCCTCCTCGTGTAGAAGTATATGAGGGAATGACATTAGAGGAATTAGCAGTAAAATTAGATAGAAACCTTGGAAATGGTATAGTTGCAGGGAAGGGTTCATTAATTGCTACGGAGTGCATTAATAAAGGAGTAGACCCTTATGTTGCTGTTGCAATTCTTCTTCATGAGACGGGTTGCCGATATTCTTGCTCATCACTTGCCAAGACTTGTTATAATTTTGGTGGTCAGAAAGGATCACCTGGCTGCAATGGTGGAGCATATAAAAGATATAATTCAATTGATGAAGGCTTAGTTGGTTTTATTGATAATCTTTATAGAAATTATTATTCAAAAGGATTAAGGACAGTCGCAACAATTGGTCCAAGATATGCTGAAAGTAATACTTGGGTAAGTAAAATAAATACATATGTTGCTCAAATAAGAGCAAATTAGGACCTAGGTCCTTTTTATATTCTAAAAAATAATAATTATTTATATTATTATATAAAAAAACAAATAAATTTAAATTTTATCAATCTTTGTAAATTTGACAGAAATAAAAATTTATGTTAAAGTTTAAGAGTAATTGATGGCACATTATTCTAGTCAATTACTTTATTAGGAAGACGAGCTTAAAAATTCGTTATAGGGCATATTTGTGAAACCTTTGGTTTCTGCTTCTTACGCCCAGTTTGGGGTGGATGCTGAAGATGAAGAATATTGGGCGACTCATAATGGCATATGAATTACGACCCAGTATTCGTGGAGAACTATGTATTTTTATAATACTATAGAAAGACCTATATTTGATGAAAGTTAGATATAGTGTAGCCTGTCTTGAGTGAAAATATTGGGATAGATGATCAAGTTTATATGAACAGGCCGCTCATATAAATGTGCGTTTTGAAATTATTTTTGCAAAAAAGGATTAATAATAAAGTGTTGGTGAGGAAATCTTCTAGGGTGTAATTCAAAATAGGATTGCAGTGGACACTAAGTGGTAATCAAGTCGTATGAATAGGTAACATCATATTAATTCTTATAATGGGGAACCACATTTCTGGTAACGGGAATGTAAGAATTAGGGAAATCCTACTTGACCTAAGGTTCAAAGTTTACTATTTTGAAAGCCAAACAATTAATTTGAAGTAAAAAGTAGTTTTACTACTTTTTTTCTATATGAGGAGTTTTATGAATAAAGAAAATAATGAATTAAAAAACTTGATTGAAGTTACTAAAAAGAAAGAAAAACAAAAGAAAGAAAAAATAAACAAGAAATGGTTAATACTTGTCATAAGTGTTGCCTTTATAACATCATTTATTTTATCTTTAATATCTGAATTAACAATACCTAATATTTCTCTTTGGTTAGGTATTATAATTATGCTTATATTTATTTTTACAGGTATTATTTTTGATATTATAGGTGTATCAGTTACAACTGCAGATGAAAAAGTTTTTCATTCTATGGCTTCTCGTAAAGTAATTGGTGCTTCATTTGCTGTTAAATTAAAAAAGAATGCTGATAAGGTATCTAGCTTCTGTTGTGATGTTATAAGTGATGTATGTGGTATTATATCTGGAGCAGTAGCTGCAACTATTGCAACTATCTTAATAAAACAATTTAACTTTAATTCTTTATTAACAAGTGTAACTATAGCATCAATTGTTGCAGCTTTAACAATCGGAGGAAAAGCCATTGGTAAAACCATTGCAATAAATAAGGGAAATATTATTTTATATGAATTTGCTAAATTTATAGCAAATTTCACAAAAAAATAAATATTTATGATACAATAAAGCACGAGCGGAGTTGAAATGCTATGAATTATAAACTTGAAAGAAAAGATATTACTTTAAATGGTAAGCAAAAAATAATAGGTCATGGTTATACTGGTAATGTATACCAATATGGTAATTATGCCTTAAAAATATTTGATAAAGTGGATGATGTTCTTGATGAAGAAACAGCAAGATATCTATCAACTATAAGAACATCCAGAATACTATTACCTAAAAAACTAATATATTATAAAGATAAATTTAAGGGCTATAGTATGAAATTAATATCAAATAAACCAAATAGTAAAAGTATAATAAATCTACCTAAAGACAAATTACTGGAAGATATTGAATTACTAGAAGATGATGTTACTACATTAAGTAGCAAAAGAGTTCTTCTAAATGGAATGAATTTAAATAATATTATTTTTAATGGTAATCTATATATTACGGATCCTAGTAGATATAGTCTTTTAGAACTATCAGATTTAGATAAAATTTTTAATTTGGATGATTTAAACCAATTTCAATTATATTTATTATTAAATAATATTATTATTCAGGAATTAAATAAAATTCAAAAACAGAGTGGAGTAAGTGAATTAAAAGAATTATTAGATGAGAAAGATTCTAATATATCTTACAGTGAATATTTAAGTGAGATAATTGGACAAAATAATAATATAAAAACGCTAGTTAAAAAATTATAATATTAAAGCAGGAGGGATGAGTGTGATACAATTAAAAAATGTTAGTTTAAGGTTTGGCAAAAGGACCTTATTTGAGGATGTCAATATAAAGTTTACAGATGGAAATTGTTATGGTTTGATTGGAGCTAATGGAAGTGGTAAATCTACCTTTTTAAAGTTACTCAGTGGTGAGTTAGAAGCAACAACGGGAGAGATTGTTGTAACTAAAGGTGAAAGAATTTCGTTTTTAAGGCAAGATCATTATCAATATGATGATAAAAAAGTTTTAGATGTTGTTATTATGGGAAACTCAAAACTATATAACATAATGCTTGAAAAAAACAAAATGTATTCTCAAACGGAGTTTAGTGAAGAAGATGGAATGAAATTAGCCAATCTTGAAGCGGAATTTATGGATTTAGATGGTTGGAACGCTGAACCAGATGCTGCTCAATTATTAAACAATTTAGGAATTGAAGAAAAGTATCATAATTTATTAATGCGAGAAATTCCAGTAAAGCTAAGAGTAAAAGTTCTTCTTGCTCAAGCCTTATTTGGAAATCCAGATATTTTATTATTAGATGAACCAACCAATAGTTTAGACATTGACGCTATTGAATGGTTAGAAGAGTTTTTGATTAACTTTAATAATACAGTTATAATTGTTTCTCATGATAGACATTTTTTAAATAAAGTATGCACACATATCTGTGATATTGATTATGGCAAAATAAAATTATATATTGGTAATTATGACTTTTGGTATGAATCAAGTGCCCTTTTACAAAAGCAAATGCGTGAATCCAATAAAAAGAAAGAAGAAAAAATAAAAGAACTAGAGTCATTTATCGCAAGATTTAGTGCCAATGCTTCTAAATCAAAGCAAGCTACATCAAGAAAGAAAATGCTTGAAAAAATTAAACTAGATGAAATAGTTCCCTCAAGTCGAAAATATCCATATATAGATTTTAAAATAGAGAAGGAATCCGGTAAAGAAATATTAAAAGTTGAAAATTTAACTAAAATAGTAGATGGTAAAAAAGTACTAGATAAAATTTCTTTTACTGTTTTAAAAGGTGATAAAATCTGCTTTATAGCAGCTGATGATATGGTTAAGACCACTCTTTTTAAGATCTTAATGGGAGAGGAAAAATATGACCGTGGAACAATAGAATGGGGTAAAACAATAAAGCCAGGTTATCTCCCTCAAGACAATAATTTATATTTTGAAAACGATAAAAATATTATGGAGTGGATTGGAAGTTTTTATGATATTAAGGATGAAACCATTCTTAGAGGCTTTTTAGGAAGAATGCTTTTTTCTGGTGAAGATGTTTTTAAGAAAGTAAGAGTTTTATCAGGCGGAGAAAAGGCTAGATGTATGCTTTCCAAATTAATGCTTGAAGAATCTAACTTCTTAATACTTGATGAACCTACTAATCATTTAGATCTTGAAAGTATTACTTCATTAAATAAAGCTTTAGAGAATTTTTCTGGAGAAATACTTTTTACTTCTCGTGACTATGAATTAAATAATACTATTACAAATAGAGTAATCGAAATAAAAAAAGATGGTAAAATAGTTGATAAATCTATTCCATATGAAGAATATCTTGAAAGAAATAAATAAATTAATAATTGACAGAATTAAAAGCTTTTAGTATATTAAATTAGAAATGAGGTAGTAATATGAAAGAAAATAAAAAATTAGCAATCGTATTAATTATAGTTATTGTTTTATTAATAATTGTTTCAGCAGGTATTGGTGGTGGAAAGAGTAAAGATAATTTATCTAGTAAATTAAGCTCAACTGATGCAGATTCAATTCTTTCTAATGCTCAGAATGAAAGTTCTGCAGTTAAGGACAATGAGAAAAAAGATTTTACGCAAATCGATGTCGATAAGTATCTAGAGTATTATGCTGGAAGTGAAAATAAAATAGTTTTACTTGCTAGACCAACTTGTCATTATTGTCAAATAGCTGAACCGATAATTCAAAATATAGCTTATAAATATGATATTGATATAAATTATCTAAATACTGATAATTTTAATGATGATGATCAGAAGAAATTTATAAATTCCAATGAAACTTTCAAAGAAGGTTATGGGACTCCATATCTAATGATAGTTGCAAATAATAAAATTGTGGATTCTGTCGACGGGGTAACAGATGCTGCTCATTATAAAGAATTCTTTAAAAAATTTGGCTATATAAAATAAAAAGAGATTAGTTATATAAAAACATTTTCTATGAAAAAATATTAGAAATTAAAGACAAATATCATGATACTTTTGCTTGGCGACTAAAATGTCATTCCAAGGTTATTGAGGCACATCTTAATACTGATGAAAGAGTCATCTATGTATTTGCTGTA
>CACYRE010000008.1 GCA_902776735.1 uncultured Erysipelotrichaceae bacterium
ATTTATGAATCAGGAGAAGATAAATCTGATGAAATTTCTAATAAGCAAGCACTTATTAATACTTTAGATTCAATAAGTAAAAGAAATAAAGAAGAGCCTCATGATATTGAATCCCCATATTTAACGACTGATGAATTTAAAGATATATCATCAAAAAAAGAAAGTGGCTTTTTAAAACAATATTTACTTGAATTACATCTTGCTGAGGTAGCTTATGGAGATAATTGGAAAGAAAAAATAAAAATTCCAGATTTTACTAAAAATATTGAAAAATGGAATCGTGGAATGGATAATGATAAAAAGATTACCATTTTAGATGAAGAAAAAGAAGAATTAGAATCCAAATGCTTAGAAAATATTAAAAATTTTCTTGATGGTGAAGATGTTGATCTTTCAAATTTATCTTTTGATGCAGGTTTGAGATTGTTCTCTGATTCATTGGAAAAAGACGGTCTAGAAGAAGAAATTAATAATCAACTTTTTGCTCTAAAAGATTTTCATGATAAAAGTCAAAATACTCAAGATAATGATTTTCAAATAGAGTATTCTGAAAAATATAAGAAACAAAAAGAACATCTACTTAAAGTTATTGATGAATTTTATCAAAAAAGAATTGATTTAATAAATAGTTATATAGAAAAATGTATTTCTTCTAAAGAAAAAAGTATAGATGATGAAGATAGGAAAAGATATGATAAAATACGTGATATACTTCTAATTAAGTTAAATGATTTAACTAAAGCAAAAGAAGATATAAATAATAGAATAATAAATGACGATTTTGATGAAAAAGAAGAAACAACTAAAGAAGATGGTCCAGAAGTTGATGAAGCAGAACGCAAAAAGATAATCAAAAAAAAGGTGCTTGCTGGTATTGCAGGATTTACTGGAGGTGTCTTGACTGCTGTTTTTGCTCCTGCTCCTGTAGTTGCTTTTACCGGAACTATTTTGTTAGTTAATAGAATTATTAAATTAGCAGGTGTTGTTGGCGTTGGCTTTAATAAATATGCAGAAACTCATCAAGATGGAAAAATTGCAAAACTTGTTGCAGGTTATAATTCATTTATTGAATTACCTAGAATTTCAAAAATTGTTAAAGCATATAATAATCCTTATTTTCAGTGGGCTTTAAGTGGATTTACAACAGGTATTTTTGTTGGTGGTTTTTATAAAAATATTTTTGCATCTCAATCTAGTGCATCTGATGCAAAACAAGTTGCCTCAAGTGCTAGCAATAAATCAGTTAGTACTGGTAGTGCTGACTCTGTTAGTAATCATGGATTACAGGAACCTCAACCATCACCTAGTGATGCACAATCAACCGTTGTATCTTCACAACCTCAAAAAACTGATTTAACTCATTTTAATGCTAGTAATATGCATAGTGCTTATTATACTTCATATGATTCTAATCCAGTATCAATTCAAAGTAACTTATTTGCTGATACAAAAGTTATTAATACCAATGTTGTAAATGGTGAATTAAAAGTTGCTCTTGGAGCTCAGGATGGTACACCACTTGGCTGGTTTAATGCTGAAGATATTGGCGTTACGCAGGACATGATTAATGAAGCAGTAAGTAGTGGAGGACTTAAATTATAATGAAAAATAAAATTTATGAATTAACTGATGGTACTCAAGTTTTAGTACTACAAGATAAAGAAATTAATAATAAAAAATATGTAGTTGTAGTTAAATGTAATTGTGAAAAAGATGAAGCAGATTATAAAAATATTATGATTAAAGTAGTAGATTTAGTTGATGATAGTGTAGTATTACGTGACCCTAAAACTAAAGATGAATTTGAAGCTTTACCAAAATTATTTGAAGTATAAGTAAAATTAAGGACTAAATTAGTCCTTTTTTGTTTTATATTGTCTGATTGGTAGAAATAAATCATCTATTAGATTATAATTTTTAAGAAGGGAGGATATGTGGATACTGTCTTAGACTATGAAGGACTTATATATAGTATAATAAGTAAATATCCTAGTAGGTTTGATAAAGATGACTTATTTCAAGCAGGTATGTTAGGTTTAGTTGATGCTTATAAGCATTTTGATCCCCATGCAAATACCAAGTTTTCAACTTATGCTTATTACTATATAGTAGGAGAGGTTAATAAATATATTAAAGAATGTAGTAGTTTAAAGATAGGTAAAGATTTAATAGAATTAAAAAAGAAAATAATAAAAGTAACTGACTTAATGACTCAAAAATTAGGTAGAATTCCAAGTAATTTAGAAATTGCTTTATATTTAGATGTTTCTGAAGAAAATATAAATGAAGCATTAATATCTACTGATGAAGTTAGCAGTATAGAAGAAGCCTTTAATTATTTAGAATCTAATGATAATTTAAATGATGATTTATTAGATTTAAAAATAGAGATAAATAAATTATCTAAAGAAGAAAAAAACATTATTATTTCTAGATATTTTGAAGGATTAACGCAAAGTGAAATATCTAAAAAATTGGGTATTAGTCAGGTACAAGTATCAAGAAATGAGGCCAAAATTCTTAAAAAACTTAGAACTAATTTATAATTCTAAGTTTTTTTGTATGAAAAAAGTAAATTTGGTTAGATTATTAATGGTGATGAATGATGAAAAATACAAAGTATAACTTAATAGCAGATTCTCATAAATCAGAAGAAACTAAGATAAAAAATGCTATTATTGCTTTTTTTACTGGTGGACTTATTGGACTGATTGGTGAAGGAATGATTGAGTTATTTTGCTTGAACTTTTCAATGTCTAGAACAGATGCTGGAACGCTTATGATAGTTGTTTATATTTTTATTGCAAGTTTATCTACGGCTTTAGGATTTTTTGATAAATTGGTAAGTATTTGTAGATGTGGGCTACTTATCCCAATTACTGGATTTGCTCATTCTATGACAAGTTCTAGTCTTGATTATAAAAAAGAAGGGCCAATATATGGAATAGGATCAAATATGTTTAAATTAGCAGGATCTGTAATTATATATGGAGTTCTTGCAGCTTGGTTTTTTGGCCTAATTAGATATTTATTAGGAGGTAGTTTATGACAACGTATTATAAAGATGTTTATATTGATGAGACAGCTACTGTTTGTGGACCATATGAGAAAAAGGGACCTTTGAGAAGGTATTTTGATAAATGTTATGATGATTTATATGTAGGTGAAGATTCATATGAAAAAGCTGAAATAAAATTAGTTAGATCTTCACTTAAAACTTTAATGAATAAGGCAAATATTGATAAATATAATATTGATTTAGTAATAGGAGGAGATTTACTTAATCAAATTACAGCATCTACTTATGGAACTTACGGGGTAGGTAATGGATTTATTGGTATATATGGAGCTTGTAGTAGTAGTGTTTTAGGTTTAATAATTGCTGCTAATTTTATAGAAGGTGGTTTTGTTAATAATTGTTGTTGTGTAGTATCAAGTCATAATTTAAGTAGTGAAAAGCAGTTTAGAAATCCGGTAGAGTATGGTGCTCCAAGACCTAATAGTTCAACATTTACTTCAACTGGAGCAGCAAGTTGCTTGCTTTCTAGGAAAAAAACATCCATTAGAGTAGAATCATCAACAATTGGTAAGATAGTTGACTATGGTCAGAATGATGCTAATGATATGGGTAGAGTTATGGCTCCAGCAGTAATTGATACTTTAAAACGTCATTTAGAGGATACAGGAAGAAAAGTAGATTATTATGACTTGATACTTACGGGAGATTTAGGTAAATATGGTAAAGAAATATTAATTGACTATATGCGTAACTGTTATAACATAAATTTAAAAGATAATTATAATGATTGTGGAACAATGCTATATGATCTTTATGAACAAAAAGATGTACATGCTGGTGGCAGTGGACCAGTGTGTGGGGCTTTAGTAGTTTATTCTTATATTATGCATCTAATGCGAAGAAAAAAAATAAAACGAGTTCTT
The DNA here is from genome assembly GCA_902776735.1 of uncultured Erysipelotrichaceae bacterium. Lineage (GTDB taxonomy): Bacteria > Bacillota_I > Bacilli_A > RF39 > UBA660 > UBA3789. Next base: position 3,943 of record CACYRE010000008.1, read on the forward strand.
TTTTTAGCAACAGGAGCATTATTTTCACCAACACTTTTATATCAAAAAGAGAATATTAATGCAATTTGTCATGCTATTAGTTTGGAGGCGGTATAATGCTACTCTTTAATTCATTTTTATTTTGTGGATTTATATGTTTTATCTCTCAAATTATTTTAGATAATTCAAAATTAACTCCAGGACATATTACAAGTATCTTAGTAGTAATTGGAGCATTTCTTGATACATTTAATATATATGATGAAATAGTGAGAAGAGTAGGTGGCGGAGCTTTAATTCCTATAACTAGTTTTGGACATTCTCTAATTCATGGTGCTTTAGCTAAAGCAGAAAGTGTTGGTATAATTGGAATATTTATGGGAATGTTTGATTTAACTGCCGCTGGAATTACTGCTGCTATTATATTTTCTTTTATTAATACCCTTATTTTTAATCCTAAAGACTAATTGACAACAATTATACAAAAAACATATGTAAAATTTACACTTTTTAATTATTATTTTGTATATTTACTAATAATTATGATTTATAATTTAAATAGAAGGGAATAAAAAATGGTGATGTTTATGTATACAATATATTATATTTTTCTAGTTATGATTATTATTTCATTTATTACTGGACTTATTTTAAATATTGTGGAAAATAAACATAAAAAAGATAAAAATAAAGAAGAAGTATTAGAGAATGAAAATACTATGACTAGAAAAGTTAATAATTATACTTTGGCTGATGATGAAAAGTTTTCAAAAACTATTAGTTTTTCAAGACCAGTTATTATTTCTAGTACATTAGTTGGAACAACGGGAGTAAGTAGCAGTAATAGTAGTAATATTACCAATGATTTAATATGATAAGATTTATTAAATATATATTTAAAACTACTGGTAATGGCTTCTACTTTATTTGTTCTACAATATCAAAAGGCTTTTTCTATTATTTCTATGCCATCAGTTCCTTTATTTCTTTTATATCTAACAGTTTAAAAAAACTATTTAAGAAACTTCAAACAGATCCTTCAGCAAGCTTTGCTATTATATTTATTTTTATATTAGGAATATTCACTTACACTAATGTTTATACTCCTAATATTAAAACAGTTAAAGTAAGTGTTGATAATAATACAGGTAAAAGTATTAATGCTCCTAAAAAAAATATTGAAGAAAATAAAAAAAGCAATTATATAGAAACCAATTTATTTAGAATATATGGAAATACTGATATTAATTCTATAAATTTAGATAATCTTAGAAAAACAAACAATCAAATAGTTGCATGGTTAATAGTTGATGGAACTAATGTTAATTATCCTATTGTTAAGGCTGACAATAATGATTATTACTTAAATCATAATATTAATAAAAGTAAAGATTCCAATGGCTGGACTTTTATGGATTATAGAAATAATATTGATTTAAGTGATAATAACACAATTTTTTATGGACACAATTTAATTAATAAAACTTCTTTTGGAAGTTTATCTAAAGTATTTACTAAGAAATGGTTTAATAGTTCTAATCATAATATTGTAGTTGTTAATGATAGTGGAAGACATATCTATAGTATATTTTCTGTATACTATAGTGAACCAGTAACTGATTATTTACAAACTAATTTTTATGATAGTAATAATTATATGACTTTTTTAAGTAATTTAAAAAGTAAAAGTAAATTTGATTTTAATATAGAATTAAATAGTAATGATAAAATAATTACTTTATCTACTTGTACTGATGATAATAAAGGTAGAAAAGTAGTACATGCTAAATTAATAAGTTAAATAAACAGAGTAATAATAAACTCTGTTTTAATTTTGACTTGATATTTCTATTATTTTATTCATGTCATCATCTTTTGCTATTATATTTTTATGAGTTTTATGACATTTTAAACATTTATATATTATTTTGTAAGTGTCTTTATATTTTTCAATGCCAATAGGTTTTAATAATCCAAGACATGGGTTACTTCTATCTCCAGGATTAATATCTACATGTAGAGAATATAAACAATAAGGACAATGGTCCCTAGATGTATAACCTAAAGGTAATACTTTCATACCACAATTTTTACATATAAAACCTTCATCTAATTCATTAAATTTCTTCATAAATATCATAATCAATTTTATAGAGATAATCTATTTTTTTGAAACCTTTCTCTTTATATTTGTAATTTTAAGTTTTTTACTAAAATTACTTCTTCAATAATATTTTATCATATATAAAATATTTATACATAATTTTACATATTAAAACAGTAAAAAAGAGTAAATTTTCTTTGCAAAGAATTTGATATAATTACTACATATTAAAGCAATAATCTAGTAAAGTAATAAAATTAATTTGAAAATAAATTGTAGTAAAGGTTTTGTTTCTATGTATAAGAAAGTTATATTAGTTTTAAGTATAATATTTTTAGTACAATTTAGATATTTGCCGAAGATACTTGTTATATTGATAATATAGTTTTAAAGGAATTTAATGCTCTTCCTAATAAATTTATCAGTAAGTATTTTTCTAATATAGACAACTTGTTAAAATCAGAAATTAAAGATTATAGTCAGGGTTGTTATTCTTATTATGGTGGAGATAAGTAGTAAAACAATATATTTTTATATTCATTAAAGACATTTTATTAAAGACATTTTAAATAAAATTTGATACAATCTTATTAGGTTGTGATAATATGAATATAGAATTCAAGATTAATGATTTTGAAGGACCATTAGATTTACTTTTACATCTTATTAAAGAAAGTAAAATGGATATTATGAATATAGAGATTTCTTCTATTACGGATCAATATATTGCTTTTTTAAATAAACAGGAAGAAATGAATTTAGAGATAAGTTCAGAATATTTAGTTTTAGCAAGTAGTTTATTAGAAATTAAATCTCGAATGTTACTTCCTAATGAAAAAGTAGAAGAAGAGGAAGAAGAAAATGATCCAAGAGAAGAACTTGTTAATAGATTATTAGAATATCAAGCTTATAAAAATATTACTAAAGTATTACATGAAAAAGAAGCTTTAAGAAAAGACATTTATACTAAGTCACCTGAAAATATAAAGAATTATATAGATGAAGAAGAATCAATTGCTTCTGATATCACTTTAGATGATTTAATAAGTGCTTTTCAAAAATTTTATCAAAGAAAGATAGATAATAAACCTTTAAAAACTAAGATTACAGTAAATGAAATAAGTGTTTCTTCTAGAAGACATGATATTAAAAGATTATTAAAAGAAAGAAAGAAAATGTCTTTTTTTGAACTTTTTCCGGTACTTTCTAAGGAATATGTTGTTGCTACTTTTTTAGCGGTTTTAGAAATGACTAAAGAAAAAGAGATAACTATTACTCAGGATAAAGCTTTTTCTGATATTATATGTGAGGTGGTGTAGTTTGAATAAAGCTATATTAGAGGGACTTTTATTTGTAGTTGGAGAAGATGGTTTAACAATTGATCAAATAAAAGATGTTTTGAATATTGATGAAGATAGTGCAAAAAAATTAATCAGAGAATTGAAACATGATTATGAAGATGAGACTAGAGGACTTAGAATAGACTTTTTAGGTAATAGATTTAAACTTACTACTAAATTTGAACATAGAAAATACTATCAAAAATTAATAGAAAATCCTGAAACTAATTTTTTATCACAAGCTGCTCTAGAAACTTTAGCTATTATTGCTTATAATGAGCCAATTACTAGAGTACAAATCGATACTTTAAGAGGAGTTGGTTCAGTTTCAATAATTAGAAAATTAGTAGCTAAGGGTTTTATTAAGGAAAGTGGAAGAAGTAATTTACCAGGTAGACCTATTCTTTATGAAACTACTCACGAATTTTTAGATTATTTTGGATTATCTGACTTAAGTGATTTACCAAAAATAGAAGATATAATAAAAGAAAATAATGATGAAGATGAAGATGATTCAGATTTGTATACATCCAAATATAAAGAAGAAACATAATTGACATTATTTAAATTTATGTTATACTCTCTTTATGAGTTGCTTCTATGGCGGAATTGGTAGACGCACAGCACTCAAAATGCTGCGAACTATGTTCATATCGGTTCGACTCCGATTAGAAGCACCAATAAAGAAATAAGACTTTTAAAGTCTTTTTATTTTAGAAAGAATATTAAATTTAAGATATGTTAGATACATAAAAATATTTAAAAAAATAAACAATTTTATTTACTCTTTAATTTTTGTAGAAAAAATTTACTAATATAGGTTATAATGTTATTAGATAGTTATAGATAGAAAGGGTTTATATGAGTAAGAATAGAAAATTATTTTTAATAGTTGTTTTAATATTGTGTTCCTTTATTTTATATTATGGTAGTAAATATACTTATACTTCATATGAATCATCTGTTGATGCTGAGGTAAATAGTAAAGTTGCTGGAATTAATGTTTCTATTAATGGACAAAATATTGTTAAAAAAAATCTAGATAGTGTAAAACTTGATAATATTACTTTGACATCTACTCATACAAGAGAGGGTAAAATTTCGCCTGGATCTACTGGAACTTTTGCTATCACTTTAGATCCTACTGGTAGTGAAGTAGCCTTTCGCTATGACTTTGAATTAATTGATAAGAGTACTGATAGTAATAAGTTACTTACTTTTGATGGCTTTTCATCTGATAATGGAAATTTAATTAAAACTGCTAGTAATACTTATACAGGTATTATTACTTTGGATGATATTAATAATAAAAAAGTAATTAATATTACAGGTAGTTTTACTTTTAATGATGATGACATTCCTGCTATTACAGAGGATAATGGTAATTTAGATGACTTTTTTGAAATTAAATTTCATGCTATACAATATAATGGAGAAGAAATTATTCCATATAATGGGTAGGTGATTAGATGAGTAATATTATAACTAGATTTAGAAATAATAAATATTTTAATGAAAGAAGAAAAATATTATTATTTGGTATTTTACTATTATTAGTGTTATTTTTAGCAAGTTATTTATTTAAAATAGCCTATGCTAGATATGAGACAAGTACTAAAATAAATGCTAATATTCAAAAAGCTTTATATATTTTCGGTGCTGATGAACAGTCATTTAATTTAGAACCTGATGGTATTATTCCAAGATCTAGTCCTTATGTATATAAATTTAGTGTATCTAATTTTAACGATGAACATGAAACAGATGTTGATATTTCTTATGATTTAAGTATTAGAACTACTACTAATTTACCTATTACTATTAAACTATATCGTAATGAACTATATGATAGTTCTGGAGCAACTAACTTATTTTCTGGTTCAACTTCTCTTCAAGACTCTGATGGAGCATGGTATAGACTATATAAATGTCCTGATAGTTATGAAATGTATTATAAAAATAAAACTACAGACATTTATACAATAGTAGTTAATTTCCCCCAAGAATATGCTAAAGACTTAACTTATGAGAATGATATAGAAAATATTGAAGTAAATATTAAATCAAGACAAATGTAGGAGGTATTATGAAGTATATTAGAAATCATAAAAAATTAAGTATTATTATTTTAATTATACTTGTAATATTCCTTATAATTAGTATTACTCTTGGTAGATATATATTAAATATAGTTAACAATTTTATTTTAGAGACTAAGTCATTTTATTTTAATAGTAGTATTTTAACTATTAATAATAAAGGATATTCTATAAATAACTGGGATGGTGTTAATAATTATACTTTAACAATTGATCTTAGTAATAGAAAGAATGCTAAAAGAATTACTAAAGCTGATATTTCTTATGATATTAATGTTAATTGCTCAGGTAATGTTACTTGTACTCTTAGTAAAACTAGTGGTGTAATTTATTCAACTGATGAATCTGATTCTTATCAAATAACTGTTACTCCTACCAAAAATTTTTACGAAGGAGATATTGCTACTGTTTCAACAAGTGTTACTTCTAGTAGTCCTTATACAAAGACATTATCTGCTACTTATAGTATTGGTATTAAGAAAAGTAATTTTTCTTATAATATAGAAGATAGTGTAAATGCTAAATATTTAACACTTAATCTTACTAATTCAATTACTTATTATCAGGTACAAACTCCTTTTTCTACTTATAGTGTTGGGGATCAAATAAGTATTGATGATTATGCTAATTTAAGTGAAAGTGAAAAAGCAAATTGTTTTTCAGCTATAGTTACCATAGAGTTTGATCCAAAAATATTATTTTGTGATTTAACTAACAAATTATATATAAATAGATTAAGTACTAATTATGAGACCGAAACAATTAATGGATATAACTATGTAAAAAAATTCTCATTTAAATTAAATGCAAGTTCCAATAGAAGTATTATCTTTTATAAAGATGATATTACTAAAAATTATACATATCCAATAGTAAATGACAATTCTATTGTAAATGTTTCTGTTACTACTGCAAAATAAAAAAAATATGTGCTATAATTTATTAGACTAGGGTAGGTGATTAGATGAATAATTTAATAGATATATATATGAGTTATAAGACTAATTGCCTTATAGAATACACTTTAATTGTTTATAATAAAGATAATAAATTTATAAGAAAAGTATTAGCTAAATATTTTAGTGTTTATATTGATAATTATTATTACAATATTTTTCAAACTATCGATGATACTAAATTTAACTTAGAAAATTTACATTTAGAATTTAATGGTATCATGGAAGAGATGCTTTTTGACTATAAAAATTATGAATTAGAAGTAAGTAATGAGGAATATAGTAGAAATATTAAAATAATTAAAGAATTAAATGCTATATCTTTTGAAATTACTAGAATAGATAGATTAAATTATAAAGATAAAGATGATATAAATAATGTTATAGAAGAGTTTGTTACTAATAATAAGATAATTAGTGATTTAATAGATAAAAGAGTTAATAAACTTATTAGTTTAGTTAAGAAATATTATATTAATATTAATAAAATAAGTAATTATAAAGATGAGTTTTTTAATATTAAAACTAGATCTTTTATTGACAAGAAAAATTATAAATATTTATATTTAGATAAAGATATTAAAGCTCTTAATATGTATAGAATAGGTTTAGTTAATAAAGTATATAGAGACGAAGATTTTTATTATGATAGGTTTTTATTATTACTTAGAAAATTATCTATTGATATTATTAATAATATAGAGAGCATGAGAAATAATAATAAATTATATTTTATTGAATTTAGTGATAAGTTTATTAATAGAGGCAATATTGTTGATAAGGTTTATAAATTACTAAATAATCCTATAATTAGAAAGCATGTTGTTTTACTAGTTGATTTTAATACTTATTTAAATAATAAAGATTTATTTAATGATAATTTTATATATGGTTGTATTCAGAATTATATGCATATTAATGATATATATAAGAAGACTGATTCTATAGTTGAGTCTGGTATTTTTAAATATTTAGTTGTTAGAGAGTGTAAGTATAAAGATAGAGCTTATTTCTTAGAATATGCTAGTGAGAAATTAGAAGTTTTAATGTTTGAGGAGGAGTAGGATGGATACTTTTATTAGATTTTTATTTGAATTTATGTCTGTATTCTTTTCTGGAGTAGGTATGATGGCCAAAGGTATATTTGGTGGCTTTATTCAAATGTTTAATATACCAGAATACTTATATGTAATAGAGTTTTATAGAAAAGATTTTAAGATGAGTGAATGGGTACTTGTTGTAATTGCTGTTATTGTAATGATTATTATACTTGCCTTAATTATTCTTCTTATTTGGTTCCTTATTAGAAAATATATTAGATTTAGAAAAACACTTGTTGAACAAGAAAGTATGTTGGAAGAAATTGGAACCTTAAATAAAAAAGTAGCTGATTTAGTACAGGAAAAAGAACAAATACTTGCGATGAAAGTATCTCAACTTGGACTAAAGCCTGGAGAAGAGGCAACTGTGACTTCTGAAGAAGAAAATACTCCTGAACAACAAGGTGAAGAATCTCAAGAAGATCTTGATAAATATAGATTCTCTAAATTACATGCTGTTGATGTTGAGTTTGCTAATTATAAAATACAAAATTATAATAATACATTTACTTTGGAAGAGTTAGTTGAATCATTTAGAAATTTTGCTGCTTCTAAATTAAAATTATATTATTCAACAGAAATGATTAGATTGTTTATTTCAGCATTAAGTGCTACTAAGCTAGTAATATTACAAGGTATTTCTGGTACAGGTAAAACTTCCCTTGCTTATGCCTGGGGTAAATTTATAAGACATGATGCCATAATCGCATCAGTTCAACCATCTTGGAAAGATAGAACAGAGTTATTTGGTTACTTTAACGAATTTACTAAAAAATTTAATGAAACTGAAGTATTAAAATGGATGTATCTTGCAGGTTATACTGATGACGTTTATGTAACAGTCCTAGATGAAATGAATATAGCTCGTGTTGAGTACTACTTTGCCGAAATGTTATCTATTCTTGAAATGCCTAGTCGTGATGAGTGGGTAATTGAGTTGGTACCAAGTTCTTGGGATACAGACCCTAAGAGAATTGTTGGTGGAAAATTAAAAATTCCTGGTAATATGTGGTATATAGGTACAATCAATAACGATGACTCTACATTTGCAGTTACTGATAAAGTATACGACCGTGCTATGCCAATAGATATAAACGAAAAGGGAACTCCATTTGAACCAGTAGATACTGATTCAATGAACATAAATAGTTCTTATTTGGAAGGACTATTTGCTAAAGCAAAACAAGAAACTCCAATGACTAAAGAAATGGAAGCTAAAATAAATGAAATGGATGATTATGTAATTAAACATTTCCGTATAGCTTTTGGTAACCGTATTGTTAAACAGATGCGAGATTTTGTCGCAACTTATATTACAGCAGGTGGTAAAGAAGTAGATGGAGTTGACTATTATATAGCTCGTAAAATTCTACGTAAATTTGAACAATTAAACTTAGCATATATTAGAGATGAAATAGATCCATTTATAGAATTCTTAGATAAAGAATTTGGTAAAGAAAACTTTAATGAATGTAAAGAGTACTTAAGAAGATTACAAAAGATGGTTTAATAGGTGGTGAACACTATGGATAAGGAAACAGAATTAGAAAATAATGAAGAATTTTTAAATAATTTGAATTCTACTTTAAAAGTAAATAGAGATTATGATTTAAAAGTTGTTAATTATGAATGGCTAGATAAAATAGAAGAAACACTTCCTTACATAGATAATATATTACGTAATCCAAAAAGGTTTATTATGAATGAAGAAGAAGTAGTAAAAATAGAGCAATCCAAAAAAGTTACAGTTGAATCAATCATTCATTTAACCCAACATACAAACTATATTCAAAAAATAGAAGATAATGGAGATGTAAAACCATCTAAAATATTAAATATTAATCATGAAGATAGTCTTGATACTTATGAAAATAGATTTATATTTACATTACTTAATAATATGAGAACTTTCTTTTCTGAGAGAGTAAGTGCAACAGCAGGTAGTTCTTATTGTATTGATAAGAATTATTTAACTTATAATGCTATTACTAAAGTAGATAGTGAGGATGTAAAAGTAAAAGTAGATTTATCCGATTTATCTAAAGTTATTAAAGGAACGGATGGTTCAAAAGATGGTTTAAGTCTAAATGAAAGAATTAGTAAAGCCAAGATTCAGATGGATGGATTTTATGGTAGTGAGTTATATACAACTTTAAATAAATTACATGTACCAGCTGTTAGAAGTCCTATTAGACATACAAATGTTATTTTAAAAAATCCTAACTTTAAAAAGGCAGAAGAGTTGTGGAACTATATTCAGTCATTTGAAAGTAAAGATAATCGTGAAATAGAAAAGAGAGAATACTTTGATAAAGGAATACTTAAAAACGAATATGATCAAGCTTTTCTTATGACTTATATTGCTAATAGAAATTTAATAAATAGTAGTAGTCGAGGAACTTTAGAAAATATTGTTAATCAAATGATGAAAAGACTAATTAATAATTTACTTGATAGTACTGATACTTTAGATGAAGATAAGATAAAAATCATGTTTAGTAAGCAGTGTGATATTATTAAATCCGATAATAAAAGAAAGTATGAAAATGTAAGTAATATTTTAAGTAATAGATTTTCTAGAGAAAATAAGACAATTGATAATATATTTGACGAATTAAAGGGTGATTAATTTGACTAAAATACTAAATAATAAAATCTTTAAGAGTATTTTTACTTTATTAAAAACATGTTTTTTTGCAATCTTAATAGTTTATATTCTATTTGTTGGTTATCAAAGACTATCTGGAAACAAGAGTATTTTTGGCTATCGAATGTTTACAGTCGCAACTGGCTCTATGACTGGAGTTTATAATATTAATGATGTTATTGCAGTTAAAGACTACGATGTTAATAAACTTAGAGTAGGAGATGACATTGCCTATTCTGGTAATCGTGGAGGACTTGAAAATAAGTTTGTAACACATAGAATTATTAAGATTGAAGATGCTGCAAATGGTGGGAAAATAATTGTTACAAAAGGAGTAAAAAATCAAGTCGAAGACCCACCAATAACCGATAAACAGGTTTTAGGAAAGGTAGTAGGTGTAGTTCCTATTGTTTCCGAAGTAAATCATATTATAAATACTCAGGCTGGTTTTTTCTTTTTAATATTTTGTCCATTAGTAATAGTAATTATGGTCGATATTTTACAAACAATAACAGATGAAGAAATTGAAAATAATAAACTTAAAAAAATAAGTTCAAAAAATAAAAATAATTTAGATGAAGAAATTATCTGACTAGGGAGGTGATTTTATGGGAATTAAATTTCGCAATTATTATAATAGTTTATCTAAAAAGAAAAAGAAACTCGTTTTAGAAAGTTTCATCTTTGTTTTATTCTTTTTAGGTGTTAATATTTTTGCTTGGTTTACTTATGTATCTAAAGCTAGTCTTGAAATAAGTGGTACAGTTGCTGCTTGGGATGTGGAATTTAATTCTGATGGAAAAGCTACTAGTATGGTTGTTGTTGAAATAACTAATATGAAACCAGGTATGTTGGATTATAGTCAACAAGTTATTGTTCATAACTTAGGAGAAGTAGATGCAGATTTATCTTATGAAATAGAAAAACTATCTATTCTTGGTAAAGATATGGATGTTTCAGATAATACAAAAACAATTTCCAATTTAAATGGATTTTATCCTTTCAATGTTGTTCTAGGAACAAGCTCTGGTAGCTTAGACTCTGGAAAATATGCTGATTTTACAGTAAACGCCACTTGGAGTTATGATGAAACTAATAAACATTATCAATTAAATGAAGCTTATGATTATGATCCATCTTATACTTATTATTATTTAAATAATGGAGTATATACTGAAGCAACAGATATTACAGAAAGTAATTTTACAACAAAAAGAAGTAGTCTTTATTTAGAAAAAGATGATGCTGATACTTACTTTGGTGAAAAATGTGGAACATATGAAAAAGCTTCAGGAGACGCTTGTCTTTATATGAAAGTAAAATTAATTGCTAAACAAAAAGCCTAAATAAAAACTTCGTAATTTACGAAGTTTATTTTTTTTGAGTAAATTTAATAGTTAAATTATAAATTACATTATTATGGTTTACTGCATAAGTTGTATCTTCTGAATTATTCATTTCATTAGTATCATCATCTATCCATGCTACATAAAATCTAATTTTAGTATTTTTAGTATTTTTGACTAAATCTCCAGTTACTCCACTATCATATTTATTAATCGTACCAGAGTCATTTAATTCATAACCAGTTATTTTAAAATCTTTTAAATCAGTATCTTCAGCTAAACTAGCAGTTATTTCATATGTAAAATCAACGTCGACATTGGATGAATCAATATTAATATCAAAATGACCGGTGACACCAGGAGCTAAAGTATTGGCTTTTACATATTCATTTTCATCAAATATTGGAGTAATGCTATTAGCTAATTTCTTCTTATTAGCAATTGCTTCATCATTTATTTTAATATTCCAGCTAGCAACATTAGCATTTACCTCAGATGTTATTTGTTTTCTATATTTAGCATATGTTGCCTGAAATAAATATATAAAAGATATACCTACAACAAATATAAAAATAATTATAAACTTAATATCTTTCTTTTCCATAGGTCACCTCTATTATGATTTTAGCATATTTCTTTATTTTTTAAAATAATTATATTAAAATATTACTAGGTGATTTAATGGAAGAATTAATTAATCAATATAGATACTTAGTAGGAGGATATTATGGAGTAAGTCTAATAGATGAATATCCTGTTAAAGAATATATTTTAAAAGATATAGAAGAATATATCAAAGATTTTATTGAAGTTAATCCAATAGATAATTTCAATTATAAAGAAGAAGCAGAGTCTATTAAAGATAATCTTAGTGATAAAGTAAAATTACAAGATGCTTTACTTGTATTATATAAAATTAATGGTCCAATGGACTTAGTATTTATAATTAAGAAGAGATTAAAAAAGTATTCTAAAAAATAGAATTATGCTATAATATAGACTAATTGAGGTGTTAGTATGGGGTTAATTGGTTGGATTATTTATATAGTACTTGGAATTATTTTATTTATTATAATTAATTATATTGATATTAAATATAAAATTAATAGAAGAGAATGGCTTATATTATCAATTATTTTTATGTTAGTACTTGCTGGCATTTTAGTAAGATTAGGTATTAATTATACCAGTGATATATTTTTAGTATTTGTATTTATGATGCTAACAGATATATTTTATAATAGTTATATACTTGAGCAGGATTTCTTTTCTAAAGAAGATAAAAATATCTATTACTATATATTACTTATAATTATAGGCTTTATTATTAATCAAGAGTTTATTAACAAAGTAGAAGAAGTATTTTTAACAGGTGAAGATCTAAGATTAATTATCTGGTTTTTAGTAATTATATATTTATATAAGTTTTCTATTAGTAAAAATATACTTAGTACTAATATTAAAGAAAATACTAAATTTATAAGTAAAGACAGTATTTTAATTAGTTATGTTAAATTAAAAGAAAAATACTATGAAGAATGTAATTATGATAATAAAGATATTTCTAATATAATTTATTCTATAATGATATATGAAAATAAAAAAAGAAGTAAATTACTTAGAAAAATAGATAATTTTAATTATAAGATAAATGGTGGAATTAAGAAACTAGGTATTATGCAAGTTGAATCTAAGAAGTTTATTACTGATAGTGAAAGTATTAATATTACTTATAAAAAGATAACCAAGTTATATGATAAATATAATAAAAAGAAAGATAAAAATATCTCTTTTAAAGTATTAGATGATTATTTAAAAGAAGAAAGTAATAATGTTAAATATATATATGAAATTATTAGGAAGTTTTAAATACTTCTTTTTTGTTAATAATTATAAGAATAAATAGAAATTTCTTTATAATTACTTTTTTATGTGATATATTTTAATCATAGGGTGATGATATGAAAAAAACTAAATTATTATTTGTTTTATTAGGAAGTCTTATTTTATGTACAGCCTGTGATGGTGATGTCACTAGAGATATTCGTCACGATGGTTATAGTTATGGAGATCAATTTAGTTGTAAATATTTTTTTCCAAAAGATAAAGATGATACTAGTTATTTAAAAGTTAAATATTTTACTGGATCTAATATTATTGACGAAAATGGAAAAATATATGAGTTATCTTTAGGTCAAAAATATTCTAATAATGAAAATTGTAAAGTTGGTGATAATAATATTACAGTTGCTGCAATTATGGATAATTCTATTATTAAGGGAAAAGATAATAAATATTATTATTTACTTGGAGATAATAATAATGCTATGTATAGTGAAATTACTACTAGTAATGATAACTACACTATTTATGATTTATTATTAAAGCCTGATGATATTTTAAAAGTTATTTCAGGTAATTCTGATAATAATAATCAGAGTTATTATGTACTAAAGAAAAATGGTAATGTCTATAATTACACAATTACTAAAGCAGATAGAGATACCCCTCCAGTAATTACAAATACAACTATTTTCTATAGTCAAGGAGATTTTGGTGGACAAATAATTGATTTTAATTATGCTGGTGATTCAACTAGTACCTATGTTAAAACCAATAATAAAATATATAGAATGTATGTTACAAATTCTGAAAATTGTACTAAATATGCTGATGTTAGTTGTATATATAAAATAAAAGAAGATGAAACATTAAATGAATATAAAGATAGAATTATTGCTTATGACGGAAGTACTTTAATAACTGATTATCATAGGTTATTTACTATCAGTTAGAAGGAAGAAGCCTTTTTTTCTTTTCCGAGATATGTTATACTTATATGGATTTTGAGGTGGATTCAATGGATATTAGTAGAGACTGGATTGATTATGAGTTAATTGATTGTTCAAGAGGAGAAAAGTTAGAAAGATGGGGTAATATTTATTTATTAAGACCTGATCCACAAATTATTTGGGATAATGGAAATCTATTAGAAAAATATGGTAAAAGAGTAGATGCTATATATTATAGAAGTAATAAAGGTGGAGGACATTGGGAAAATATAAATGATATTCCTAAAAGTTGGATAATTAAGTATAAAAAATTAACATTTAATATTAAACAGATGGGTTTTAAACATACTGGATTATTTCCTGAACAAGCATTTAATTGGGATTACATGATTAATAAAATAAAAAATAGTAGGAGAAATATTAAAGTTTTAAATTTATTTGCTTATACTGGGGGAGCAACTATTGCTTGTATGTCGGCTGGAGCTCATGTTACTCATGTTGATTCATCACGAGGTATGGTTGATTGGTGTAAAGAAAATGTTAATAGTAGTAATTTAGATACAACTAAAGTAAGATATATTGTAGATGATGTTGTAAAATTCGTACAAAGAGAGATTAGACGTGGTAAAAAGTATGATGCTATTATAATGGATCCTCCAAGTTATGGTAGAGGTTCTAATGGAGAAGTTTGGGATATTGAAAAGAATTTAAATTATTTAGTCAGTTTATGTTGTGAGATACTATCAAATAATCCTTTATTTTTTTTGATTAATTCTTATACAACTGGAATGAGTCCTATAGTTCTTTCTAATATCCTAAAAACCACAATTAATAAAAAAATATTAGGAAATATTAGTTGTGGTGAAGTAGGACTTCCAATAAAAAATAGTGACCTAATTCTACCTTGTGGAATATATGGAAAGTGGGAAGCTGATGAGTAAGTTAAATATTTTATATGAAGACAATCATATTATAGTTGTTGTTAAACCTGAAAATATTTTAAGTCAGAAAGATTCAAGACAAGATAATTCAATTATGGATGATATAAAATTATATTTAAAAGACAAATACCATAAACCAGGTAATGTATATTTAGGACTTGTTCATAGATTAGATAGACCAGTAGGAGGAATAATGGTATTTGCTAAGACTAGTAAAGCCGCATCAAGACTTAGTAAAGAGTTTAATGAACATAAAATTGTAAAGAAATATTTAGCAATCGTTCATGGTAAAGTAAATAGTAGTGGAGAGTTAGTTGATTATATAGAAAAAGATAATGAGGGAAATAGTTATATTTCTTCTAATGGTAAAAAGGCAATTCTTGATTATCAATTACTTGAATATAATAAAAATTTTAACTGTAGTTTAGTATCAATTAATTTACATACAGGTAGACATCATCAAATAAGAGTTCAATTTGCAAGCCGTGGTCATTATTTATTAGGAGATCAGAGGTATGGAGTAAGAGATAATAAACAAATTTGTTTATTTTCATATTATTTAGAATTTGAACATCCTGTTTCTCATAAAATATTAAAATTTAAAGTTCTGCCAGAGAAAAAAAGCTACTGGACACTATTTACACTGTAAAAATTATGTATATGATATAAAAGTATTTGCAATTATAAATCATTTTTGTTATCATATATTTATGAATATAGAATAAAGGGAGTAGATATAATGAATTTTGATTTGAGTTGGTTTACAACTGTTCCAGGATTGTTTATTACAGCTGGAGTATTATTATTAATAGTTGCTTTAATTATTTTAATTGTAACTGGTAAAAAATCTAAGAAAGAGAAAAAAGCCAAAGAAGCTGAGCAGAATGTTTCAGCAACTCCTACAATGACTGGACCTGTTCCTGTAAATCAAGGTCAAAATATGAATAATGTTCAACAAACAACAATGACAGATGTTTCACAACCAGCTATGCCAGAAGTTGCAATGAATCAAATACCGCAACAAGTAATGCCTGAGGCTTCTATGCCTGAAGTTCAACAGCAGGTTATTCCAGAACAAAATTCTGTTGTTAATCCAATGGAAATACCAGCAAACAATATGAATAGTATGACAAATATGGTTCAACAACCAAACCAATTTAATCAACAAGTTGTTGCACCAAATCAAGAACAACTAACAAACGAATCTCAGCCAGTTACTATGAATGAGGTTCAACAGAAAGCATTTGAGCCACAACCTGTAGCCCCTCAGCCAGTTGTTACTGATACAATGAATGGTCAACAGATTATGCCTGAGCCTATTGTTAATGAACCTTCTCAGTCTAATGATCAAGCATATATGGCAATGCCAAATAATAATCAAATGTTAGGAGAATTATCTCAACCTACAACTCAAGATGCATCATTGCAACAAGTAGCTCCAGAAACATATACAGCAATGCCAAATGTAAATCCAATGCCTGAAGTTACACCTTTACCTGTTAACCAACAACCTGCTATTTCGCAACAAGTTTCTGCACAACCTTTTGCTTCACAATCAGTTCAACAAGAGGTTACGAATCAACAACCGGAACATGTTATTTATGGAGGGGCAGATCCATCTGCTGCAAATATTAATTTTAACCAAGAAGCACCACATCAAATTTATGGTGGAGCTGATCCAATGGCAAATACTCAAACTATACCAACAATTCAAGTTGAAAATAACCCAGCACCTGTTGTTAATAGTAGCCCTGTCATTCAACCAGTTTCTCAAGTTGCACCTCAGCCTGTTCAATCAACACCAGTAAATGTGGTTCCTCAGATTACTCCATCAGTGCCAATTAATCAATCACAACAATAAAGTATCATTGATACTTTTTTTTTAAAGATTTAAGTTAATTTCTGCTTTGGATAATTTTTTCTACTTCATTAACAACACATATTAATATTTTAGAGGTATTTTACAAATATTATATTAAATTTAATAATTTTTTTAGACATTTTGTCTTTTATACTCTTTACTAACAAAAAATGTCAATATTTTTATTGCCTTTTTTCATATTTTTATTCTGATATAATGGTTAAAATACTAGAAATTTACTATAAAAAATTATATAATTAATTTATAAGTTGATAATATATAAAACAATAATTTACATATGGAGAAAATCTAGTATGATTATGACTATTAAAATTTTTCTATAATATAGAAGTATACATACACATATTAATAAATAATATAAATTTTTTTCCTATAAAGGGTGATGAAAATGAAAAAAATATCAATTTTATCTTTACATTTGGGATATGGTGGAATAGAAAAATGTGTAGTTAATCTAGCTAATTCTTTATGTGAAAATTATGAGGTAGAAATTGCTGTTTGTTATAAGTTATATGAAGAACCAGCTTTTCCTATAGATAAAAGAGTTCAAATAAAGTATCTTAATAATGACTTAAAACCCAATAGAAAAGAATTTATTAGTGCTTTAAGAAATAAAAAATTATTATCTACAATTAAAGAAGGACTATATTCTATTAAAGTGTTAAATTCTAGAAGAAAAACAATGATTAATTATATAATTAATTGTAAAGCAGATGTTATTATAAGTACTAGAGATTTATTTAACTATTGGGTTGGAACATTTGCTAAAAAGAACACTTTAAAAATAGGCTGGGAACATAATCATTTTCATGGTAATTATAAATATGCTACTAATATTATAAATAGTTGTAAGAACTTAGATTATTTAGTAGTTGTTTCGAAAGATTTAGAAAAATTTTATTCTAAGAAACTTATAAAAAGCAATTGTATGTGTGTATATATTCCTAATTCTATTAGTAAATTACCTAATAAATGTTCAAATCTTTTTAATAAGAGATTTATTAGTGTAGGAAGATTATCTCCTGAAAAAGGTTTTTTAGATTTGTTAATAATATATAAGAAAGTTTTAAAAACTCATAGAGATTGGCATCTAGATATTATAGGTGATGGTAGTGAAAGAGAAAAACTAGAGAAATATATTTCAAATAATAATTTATCTTCTAATGTTACTTTACATGGCTTTCAAAAAGAAGATTATATCAATAAAATGTTACATGATTCTTCTATTTATTTAATGACTTCATATACCGAATCTTTTGGTATTGTTTTAATTGAAGCAATGAGTCATGGTATTCCGTGTATTGCTTTTTCATCAGCAGAAGGAGCAAGAGAAATAATTAATAGTGGATATAATGGTTATCTTATAAAAAATAGAAATTTTGATGCTATGGTAAAAAAGATAAATGACTTATGTGATAAAGAAGATATAAGAAGGATACTTGGAAAAAATGCTAGAAAGAGTGTTAAAAAGTATACTAGCGATGTTATTAAAGATGAATGGATTACTTTAATAGAAGAGAGTGGTATTTATGAGTAAAAGAAATGTTTTATTTGTTGCTTCAACTGGGGGACATTTAAATGAATTATTACAATTGAGTAGTATGTTTAATAAATATAATTTTAATTTAATAACAGAAAATACTAAATCTAACTATTATTTAAAAGAAAAATATAAGAATCATATTTATTTTTTAATATATGGAACTAAAGATCATAAGTTATCATATCCTTGGAAGTTACTTACTAATTGTTTTAAAAGTCTTTACTTGTATTTTAAAATACATCCTGATTATATAGTAACAACTGGTGTTCATACTGCTGGACCTATTTGTTGTATAGGAAAGATTTTTGGAACTAAAATAATTTATATTGAAACATTTGCTAATATTACAACTAAAACTATAACTGGAAAATTATTATATCCGATAAGTGACCTATTTATTGTTCAATGGAAGAGTATGCTAGAATTATATCCCAATGCAGTTTATGGGGGGTGGATTTTCTAATGATTTTTGTAACACTTGGTACCCAAGATAAAGGCTTTCCAAGATTACTTGAAGCTATTGATAAAGAAATCGAAAAAGGCACAATAAAAGAAAAAGTTATTGTACAAGCTGGACTTACAAAATATGAATCAAAAGATATGGAAATATTTGATTTAGTACCAGCAAATGAATTTGAAAAATATATTGATGAAGCTGATCTAATTATAACTCATGGTGGAGCAGGCTCTATTTTAACAGCAATAAAACATGGTAAAAAAGTAATAGCAGCAGCACGACTTGCTAAATATAAAGAACATACTAATGATCATCAAAAACAAATAGTAAAAGAATTTTCTAAAGAAGGTTATATATTAGAATTAAGAGATTTTAATAAATTAGGTAAGTTAATTGAAAAAAGTAAACATTTTACTCCTAAAAAATTTGAAAGTAATACTAATAATATGGTAAAATTAATTAGTAATTATATTGAAGATAGTAATCATATTTCTTGGTTCAATAAATATAGAGAAATTATTTATTATTTATTTTTTATGATATGTACTTATCTTTTAAATATAATTATTAATAATTTATTATTAGTTTTTAACATATCTAAACAATTAGAAATTATAAGTATTATTTCATGGTTAATTTCAATATTATTTATTTATATTACTAATAAAAAATATGTATTTTCTAGTACTAATAAAAATATTTTATATGAATTTAGTCTTTTCTTTATTTTTAATTTGTTAATTTTACTAATAATAAAGTTTATAAAATATGTATTTGTTACTAAACTTAATTTAAATTTTATTATTGTTATTATATATTTAGTTTTTAATTATATATTTAGTAAGTATATAGTTTTTAAAAAATGTGGGGTGTGTGATAATGAAAAAAAATAGTGGTTTTACTTTAGTCGAACTCTTAGCGGTTATAGTTATAATTGGTATTCTATCTTTTTATGCTGTGCCAAGAATTACTGGATTATTTATTCGGAGTAGGAATAAAATGTATGTTAGTGATTCATTAAAATTTACTTCAATGGTTGAACAATTGATTACTTCTTCTAAGATAGATAAGCCTGATAATGGTAATTCAATTATTGTATGCTTTAAATATCTTGATACAAATGATTTAAATAGTCCTCCTAATCAAGGAAAATATATTGATAGCTCTTTTGTTGTTGCTAAAAATAATGATGGGGTTATTGAATATTCAGTTATGCTAGTTGAAAAAATAAAAGGTGGGGGATATAAAGGAGTTGAATTAACTAGAGTTGAAGATCTACAAAAAGATGGAGCAACTAACCATATTAAAGAGTTCTCAAAT
>CACYRE010000009.1:0-371 GCA_902776735.1 uncultured Erysipelotrichaceae bacterium
AACTCTCCTCTCTAATAAATAATATTTGGATACTTCCTATCCTATATAAATTATATCAAATTAAAAATAAAAGTCTATACAAAAGCACTTGAATCTTACTACTCAAGTGCTTAATCTTAATTATTTTCTAACTCGTTAATTTATCACTTTTTAAATTTAAAATTTTCGAAAACCATTATAAAATGGTTCTTTTTTTTGTCAAATATTTAACTTTTATCTTACGTACCTTCCGTATTTTTTGATATACTTAATACATAAGGTGATAATACAACGAGAATTAAAATTTCAAAATCTAAAAATAGTGTCCATTATTCAATAATTCAAGATGTAACTAGAAATGGCAAAAGAACTACAAAAATTTATGAAAATAT
>CACYRE010000009.1:434-1638 GCA_902776735.1 uncultured Erysipelotrichaceae bacterium
ATAAAAAAATATGAAAATAAAATTATTGAAATGAATAAACAAAATCTATTTAATATTGGTTATTTGTTTCTTCACTCAATTTACTATAGTTTAAAATTAAATAAAATTTGTAGTTACATTACTAATCAATATCAATTCAAATATGATTTAAATTCAATTCTTTCTAATCTTATTTATGCTAGAATTATTTTCCCTTCTTCTAAATTAAAGACTTTAGAACTTTCTAAAAAATTCTTTGAACAACCAAATTTTGAATATAACCATATTCTAAGAGCTCTAGAAATAATTTCTAAAGAGTCTGATTATATTCAATCTCAGCTTTACAATAATAGTAAAAAAATTATTAAAAGAAATAATAAAGTTTTATTCTATGATTGTACAAATTTCTTTTTTGAAATTGATCAAGAAGATGACTTAAGGAGATATGGTAAATCAAAAGAAAATAGACCTAGCCCAATTGTTCAAATGGGATTATTTATGGATGGTAATGGTATACCTTTAACTTTTAATATTACTTCTGGAAATACCAACGAACAAACAACTTTAAAACCATTAGAAGAAAAAATTATTGAAGATTTTAATTTAGCTGAAATTGTTGTTTGTACAGATGCTGGATTAGCATCAACAGCTAATAGAAAATTTAATAATACTAATTTGAGAAAATTTATTACCACACAATCTATAAAAAAACTAAAAGATTACTTAAAGCAAGAAGCATTAGATTTAACTAAAGGATGGAAATTGCCTGGCAGTGATAAAACATATGATATATCAAAATTAAGAACTGATGAGAATTTAAAAGAAAAATATAAAGATAAAATTTTTTATAAAGAAAGATGGATAAACGAGGATAATCTTGAACAAAGGTTAATTGTTACCTACTCTGTTAAATACCAAGAATATCAAACACATATTAGAAATAATCAGATTGAAAGAGCAAAAAAAATAATAGAACAAAATCCAAAAAAATAGGAAAAGCAAAACAAAATGACCCTAAAAGATTTATACAAATAACTAATACAACATCAAATGGAGAAATAGCAGAAGAAACGCATTATAATATTAATCAAGATATAATAGATGAAGAAGCAAAATATGATGGCTTATATGCAGTATGTACTAACCTTGAAGATGATGTAGAAGAAATAATAAAAGTCAATCATAGAAGATGGGAAATTGAAGAAAGTTTTAGAATTATGAAAAG
>CACYRE010000009.1:1709-18140 GCA_902776735.1 uncultured Erysipelotrichaceae bacterium
AGAAACGATTAAGAATATGAATCTTTTAAAAGAAGAAGAAGGATTTATACCAGTATACACGAGAACTAATATCACAGATTTATTACATGAAAAATTTGGTTTTAGAACAGATTATGAAATAATAACAGAATAAAATCTAAAAAAAATTATTAGAAAAAATAGGAAAGAATAAAACGTACGCATTTTTTAGCAATAGCAAAAATCTCTCAAGCCTATATTTTACAAGGGTTTAAGAGATTTTTTCATTTCAAAACTGATAAATTCAAGATTATAAAACAGAAAGAAATATTTTACAAATCTATCCGTCTATTTTAGTAAATCTGCTAAGTAATATTCATCGTTATCATGGCACTTTAATCTCTTATATTCTTTTATATTTTTTACTAAATTTAAAACTTTCTTTCCACTGTAGTACTCTTCTATAAAATCGTTTGACCCATCATAAAACCTTCTATTACATTTAATATATTTCTTAGCAAATTCTTTTGGATTATTTCTTAATTCCTTTTCTTTTTGTGTATCCCCTATTCTTAATATAACTACTTCATCACTATAATCAATTAGTTCGGAAACAAGAGTAGAATTAAATTGTCTTGCATGATATGGACCATTACCAATTAAATCATCTCTTTTTATAGTTAATTTGTTTGAGTCTAAAAGCATGTTAATTATTTTTGTTCATTAGATCCTTCACACATTATTAGATATTTCATTTTTTAGTTTCTTTTTAAATTCCATTAAAGAATCATAATCTAAATTTGTTCCAAAATAATTTCTATAAAATTTCTTGCTTTTAGTTAATTCAGGTCTGATGTCATACTTTTCATGCATATTTTCTATTACTATTTTATTGTTATTATATTTTGTTATGTATATATTGTCACTTCTATCAAATAAATCTAATAGTTCTGGATAATGTGTTGTAAGAATTAAAGTTGCACCATTTTTATTTACACTTTTATCTTTATATAATCTTATTAAATTTGTAACTAAAGTCTTATGAAAATGATTTTCTATTTCATCTATTACTAAATCAAAGCCAAGTTTTAATGAAAGTGCTACTACGGCATACAATTCAATACCTTTAAATATACTACTAGATAATATGTTGTATAATTCACTATCATCAACTGTTTCAGTTTCTTGTCAGAATAATAAATAGTATATCTATTATTTTTCGATTTTTTAATATCTTGCTAGTTAACTCGCTTTCATTTTTCATTAGTGATAGTAAATCAAAAGCATATGTATAAATATTTGATCCTAAATCTCTACTACTAAAAAATGTACCTCTATGTTTAATAGTTTTTAAAACCTCATATAATTTTGATGTGTCATTTGGAAGTGATGTAACATCTTTCATTTCTATGTAATCATCATTATCAAATATTTTATTTTGATATGATTTAAAATATTTTTTCATTATCAAAATTTACAGTATTACTAATAGTACTATAATTTAGTTCAGTTAGATACTTGTATAAATAATTATCATAATAAAAGTATATAGTAAGTTTAGTATTCTTAGATGTTTTAAATAGATTTACTCTATTTCTTATTCTGAAGTTTGATAATATTTCATAAACAACATCTATGAGTTCAACAGCAGTTGTTTTTCCAGATGCATTTTTTTCAACAATTCCAATAGTTGTAAATGTATATAAATTTTCATATATATTATTAAGTTCATATTCTTTATCTTCCTCAGTCTTATTTGCAATAGGAACTAATGAAATTGTAAAGTTATCACCACATAATTTAAAATTACTTGACACTACTTTTAAAAGTTTAAAATCTTTCATTAATAATCATCCTTTCTAATGTAATTAGACATCAATTATTTGAAAAAAAATCAAGTTTTTTATTTTTTTATAAACATTTCTTTTACTTGCTCTTTATGTTTGCTGAAGAAGTTAAATAGTTTTAATACTAGTATTCCAAATAGAATTGATACTACTACAAGTAGTATAAATGATTTTGTAAAGTTCAGATTCCATGTAAACTTAATATTTAAATACATAATTAATCTAATAAATATGAATTGAAATACATATATTGGTAAGCTTAGTTTTTCTAAATAGTAGAAAAATTTATTATTAGAGAATTCATTTAAATAATCTTTTTCACTAAGTGTTACAAATAAACATAATATTATAATTAATAGCATAGCAAACTCAACTACTACTGTGTGTTTATTAGATAAGTATGCTACTAATATATATCCTATTATTTCAAGTATTGTTATTATAAATCTTGAAAATTCTGTTAGTTTTGTGTCTTTTAATTTATCAATAATTCCATACATAAATATTCCTATATTTATGTCCATTAATGCTCTTATGATTCCTTCAAATGAAAATGATAATAAGCTCCATGGATTACCTATCCATTTAAAATTAATGATTAAAAAGCAAAAAGAAAAAAATATAACTATTGGTGAAATAATATAAATTATCTTATCTTTAAATTTTAAAAGTAAAGGATACAAAATAAATTCTATTATTATCATTGAATTAATATACCAAGTAATTCCATATATTACATATAATCTATTTTCATAATTTGGGATTGTAAACAAATTCATAAAAGCTAGCACAAAATCATTTTTTGTAAAATTATCTATACATATTGAAATAGGTATTGCCATAATAAATAAAATAAAATAATATGGTAAAAATTTTAATAATTTATTTTTTAAAAATTCAAAGGTACTACTAGGAATATTTTTATCAGTAACTTTTTTATTAATTAAACTTTTGCAAAAATAAAAGCCACTAACTATAAAGAAAAATTCTACACCGATATAACCATATTTAAACTTATCAAATGAATCTCCTAGATGAAATGCAAGTATTAATAATGCAAATAAAAACTTTAAAATACTTACTTCACCATTATGCTCTCTTACACTAACTTTATTATTCATTATGTACCTCCTAACTACTAGAAGTACACTAGCCTTACCTTTTGTCTTATATAACAAGTATAGCATGGATAAAGTTAAAAAAAAAGAGCTTTGTTTATTAAAGTTCAATTTCCAATGCTTTTTTTATTACATCATCCATATCATAATATTTGTAGTCTGCAAGTCTTCCTCCAAATATTACATTTTTTTCTTTTGCTGCTAAAGCTCTATACTCTTCTGCAAGCTTATTATTCTTATCATCATTTATAACATAATATGCTTCTTTTTCTGGTGTCCAATCTTCTGGATATTCATATGTAACTACTGTTTTATCTGATACTGAACTACTGTCAAAATGTTTATGTTCTATAACTCTTGTATATGCTGGTTGACTATCAGTATAATTAACTACAGCATTACCTTGAAAGTTTTCTATATCCATTATCTTAGTATCAAATCTAAGTGATCTATATTCTAGTCTTCCTAGTTTATAATCAAAGTATTCATCTAGCATTCCAGTATATACTATTTTATCTGCTATACTATTAAAATACTCTCTATTATCAAAGTAATTAGTATTTAATCTTACTTCTACTCCATTAAGCATTTTCTCTACTAACTTTGTATATCCTCCTATTGGTATACCTTGATACTTATCATTAAAGTAATTATTATCATAAGTAAATCTTACTGGTAATCTTTTAATTATAAATGCAGGTAACTCAGTACAAGGTCTATTCCACTGCTTTTCAGTATAACCTTTTACTAGTTTTTCATATATAGTTCTTCCAACCAAACTTATTGCTTGCTCTTCTAAGTTACTTGGTTCTTTTCCATTCAACTCTTTCTTTTCTTCTTCAATATGTCTTTTGGCATCAGTTGGTGTTACAACATCATCCCATAATTTTGCAAATGTATTCATATTAAATGGCATGTTATAAACTTTACCTTTATAGTATGCTATTGGACTATTTGTAAATCTATTAAATTCAACAAATGAATTTACATAGTCCCATACATCTTTATAATCTGTATGAAATATATGTGCACCATATTTATGTACATGTATTCCTTCTATATCTTCTGTATACACATTACCTGCTATATGATCTCTTTTATCTATAACTAATACTTTTTTACCATCATTTTTTAGTCTATTTGCAACTGTTGCTCCAAAAAGACCAGATCCTACTATTAAATAATCAAAGTGTTCCATATTTACCTCTTTCCTTACCACTTAATATCAATCTTAAATTTATTTATCATAAAATCATATACATCTAAGAAAAATCCAAACATATTCATATCATAAAAACGTTTAACAATTAATAATTTCTTATTAGAACCATTATTTTCTTTTACAAATTTACGAGTAATATACTTATTATTTTTCCAGTGTGGAAATTCTTTATTTAAAAATTCGATATTCTCATTATAATACTTCTTAAAATCTACACCCTTAGTTGAATGAAGTCTGTACATTAAAGAAACACCTAGATGTAAAAATGCATTAGCATCTACGTAATCAAGTAGTTCTGGTTTTTCCTTTTCATAATACTCTCTTATTTCTTTCATAGCAGCATATGTACTAGGAATTTTATCAACATTTATAGTATTAATTATTGAATCACTTCTAACAATATATCTATATAGTGAATCTTTTATAAAAACAATTTTATTTGCATTTAAATATGCAAGCTGAATAAACATCATATCATCTAATATTTTAGGAACATTTTTTAAATCATGTGCCTTTTTTAATATTTCACTTCTGTAAATCTTATTCCAAGGAGCTCCATTAATCTCTAATAAAAGTCCAGGATTCTCATTAATATATATTACATCATGTTTAGGTTTACACATTTCTCTTGAATAAACTTTTCCAGTTAATAAATCAATTCTATCAAAACCACAAACAGAAATATCAGCATTATTTTCTTTTGCAGAATTATAAAGTTTTTCAGCGAAATCCTCAGTTACATAATCATCACTATCAACAAATCCAATATATTCACCTTTTGCAATCTTAATTGCATCATGTCTTCCTTTCCATACACCTTCATTTTTCTTATCTATTATAACAATCTTATCACCATATTTTTTTCTATAGTCTTTTAATATTTTAAGACAATTATCAGGTGAACCATCATTTATACATACAATTTCAATATCTTTAAGAGTTTGCGAAACAAGAGTATCCAAACATCTTGGTAAATATTTTTCTACTTTGTAACAAGGTACAATTATACTTAATTTAATCTTACTCATACTCTCAATCTCCTTTATCTAGGTAATTTTATCGAAATTAAAACAATTCCTGCTATAACTAAAATAATTCCTATAACATTAACAAGTGACATACTCTCATGAAAGAAGAAATAACCAATTAAAATAACAATAGATTGAATGATTCCAGTAGTTACAGGAACAACAAATGATAAATCATATGTTGATAAAAGCTTTTGCCATAACAAGAAACTAAATAAATAACAAATAAAACCTAAAAAAGTTATTGATGTCATCTTAATATTTAATCCATGCCTTAGAGACAAAATCATATTTCCACCACTCTTTAAGCAAAAAAGTCCACTAGTTGTTAATATTATATAAACCGTTATTAAAATATATTTCATTTGTCATTTCTCCTTTCATATTCCAATATAGAAATCTCTTGTATTAAAAGTGTAGTCTTTTTCTTTTGACCAGCTACCATAATATTTAAAACAATAACAAGTATAAAAAGTATACCTATTAAAAGCATAATAACCATATTTGAGACTAATTGAAATCCAAATAGCTTTGCAAAAAAGGCAAATACACCTGGGAAAAAGCTAAGGATAAGTATTACTAGTATTGATAAATACCAAATAAGTGCATATTTAACTGGTATCCTACCCTTATTTAGAAGTAATGATATAAAGAATATCAAAACTAAGGAAAATATAATTAGTGTTAAAGTTAATTTTAATTGCATTTCTTATACCTCCTCATCTTAATAGAAATAAGTACTAAACAAACATTAAGCATGTAATAAACATTTTTCCAAGCTCTTATTGAAGAAATGCCGCCACCTCTTTCTTTCATAACAACTGGTACTTCACTTACTCTATATCCTTTCTTTAAAACTTCAGCATTTGTGATAGGTTCTGGATACTCGATTGGATAAGATAATGAAAAATCATGAATAATATTTTTATTAGCCGCACGAAAGCCAGATGTTGTATCATATATCTTCTTTCCAGATGCAAACTTAATAAAAGCTGAAATAGTTTTGATACCAATACGTCTAGCAGCAGATGACTTAAAACCATCTAAATCTTTATCAATAAACCTAGATCCTATTGTCATATCTGCTTTTCCATCTAATATAGGTTTAATTAATTTTTCAACATATAAAACATCATGCTGCCCATCGCCATCATATTGAATTGCAATATCATAATCATGTTTATATGCATACTTATAACCAGTTTGAACTGCACCACCAATACCTAAATTGTGTATTAAATCTATATGTGGAATATTATTATCTTCAAGTATTTTCTTTGTGTTATCTGTAGAACAGTCATTAATAACTATTGCATCATAATTTGTTTTATTCTTTTTATTAAACTCAATAATACCATTATAAGTATTTAATATATTATCTTCTTCATTATAAGCAGGTATTATTATTAATATTTTTTTACTTTTCATATGTAACCACCATCTGAATTCATTATATATTAAATAATTATCAAAATCAATAATTCTAAATCCAGTATCTAGATAATATATGATTAACTTGTGATAATGTCTTAAGTAATGACTTGCGAAAATGTCCCAAGTCAAATATAATACTCCATCACGAGATGAAGTTATGAGAAAGGTAGAATTAAATATGAAAGAATTAGAAAAATATGAAACTATCAAATAATTAGTTGATCATGATGGTAACAAAGAAAGAGCCAGTTTAAGACTTGGTATATCAAAAAGGCAAATAAATCGCCTGATTAACATTTATAAGGAGAAAGGCAAAGAAGGATTCATCCACGGCAATAGGAATCGTACTCCCTCTAATGCATTATCAAAATCAATCTCCGAAGATATTATAACACTTTATCAAACAAAATACTATGATTTCAATTTTTGCCATTTTAGAGAGTTTTTAAAAGAAAAAGAAGGTATTGAAGTATCATATAATTTTATTTATAAAACTCTGATGAACGCAGAAATTACATCCCCGAAACTTAGAAAAGCAACTAAGAAAAAACTTGCAAAACAAAAATTAAAAGATAAAAAGAAAATAACTGATGATATGAATTATAAAGAAATTAATGAATTAGTTGACCATGAAGTTGCACTTGAGGATTCTCATCCTAGAATGGAAAAGCCTAAAAACTTTGGTGAAATTATTGAAGAAGATGGTTCTATTCATTTATGGTTTGGTACTATAAAACTTGCCTTCATCTTGCAAATGATAGAGCAACCTCTACTATTATTGGTGCATGGTTTGATAAGCAAGAAACTTTAAAACTTTAAATGGTTATTATCATGTCTTTTATCAAATTCTAACCAATTATGGTATTCCATATAAGTTTTTAACTGATAACAGAACTGTATTTAATTATATGAGATTAAATCCTGACAAAAGAACTAGTAACAAAGATGTTTTGACACAATATGGTTATGCTTGCAAGCAACTTGGTATTAATCTTGAAACCACTTCTGTTTCGCAGGCTAAAGGTTTGATTGAAAGAACTAATGGCACTTTTCAAGAAAGACTTATTCAAGAACTAAGACTTAATAATATAACTACTATTGATGATACTAACAAATACTTATTAGAAGTTTTTGTCCCTAATTTTAATAAGAAATTTGCACTTGATTATCATAATTTTAATTTTGTTTTTGAAGCATCCCCTTCTGAAAATAAAATTAATTATACTCTTGCAGTCCTTACTTAAAGAAAAATTGATAATGGTAATTATATTAAATATTATGGTAATTATTACCAACCTTATTTGAATGATGAATTAAAATGCTTTGAACCCAAAACTAAGTGCCTTGTTATCAAAGCATATGATGGTAGTTTATTAGTCTCTATTGACAAACAAATACTTAAATTAAAACCTCTTGAAAAGAAATAAAAAATACTCGGATAATTTTGATACTATTGAAGAAAAGCCTAAAAAAGAAAGAAAAAAATATGTCCCTCCTATGTCCTTGGAAACTTGAAAGTTTTAAAAGACAATTATACAAAAGTCATCAAAAGCATCAATATGCTTAGATTTCATCCTCGTTTTTGTTATCAATTAAAAATAACTTATTGATACTAAATGAAAATAAGTTATAAAATGTAAAACAAAAAAACGAGAATATTTTCCCGCTTATGTTTAAATTTTTTTAGGACATTTTCCTAAGATATTGACATAATTCTAAATCCAATATCTAGATAATAACAACATAATACTAGAAATATATATAACTACATAATATATTGTTATAAAATACTGAAACTTATATTTTTTAAATACGCCTTTACACTTAAAGTCAAAAATCAAAAATATTAGGAAAATAAATGGAATAAAATACCTTCCTTGAACACCACCTATATATTTTATATTTCTTATATAATATAAAATAGTTCCATTGCTTATATTATCAATATCTACTCCATATGCATTAACTGTCCAAGGTAACATTGATAAAATTGTAAAACAAACCATTAATAAGGAAATAATAAAAATATATATCTTATCATAAACTGTTAATTTATATTTATCATCATCAACATCAAAGAAAATAAAAATTAAGAAAAATATAATCATAAGTAATTCAATTAGAAATGGGTAATCTGTTTCTAGCCAACCTAACTCTGAGAAAAAGGAATTTACATATTCAAAGAAAAATGTAACTATAGTTCTATTAATTAATCTTATTGCAGAAAATGGATGCATTAATGAAACATATACAGTTCTAATAACATATGAATTATTAAAATATTTAAATACAATACATGCAAGTGTAATTATTAGTATAATAAATGAAGGAATAATTATATATTTATGTTCATTTAAAAATTTATAATTAATATTTAATTTTTTTAATTTTATATTCCATTTTTTAAATGGAACTATAAATATTATCAATCCTAACAATACATATGGTATCTTACAAATACATATTAATATTAAAAGTAATAAAAAATAAACTAAATCTTTGAGTTCGAAACTATCTTTAATGA
Source organism: uncultured Erysipelotrichaceae bacterium (assembly GCA_902776735.1). Taxonomy (GTDB): domain Bacteria; phylum Bacillota_I; class Bacilli_A; order RF39; family UBA660; genus UBA3789. Next base: position 10,841 of record CACYRE010000009.1, read on the forward strand.
ACTTTAAATATAATATATATGCAATCATAAAGAAACATATAGCATTAGTTACACAATCATATGAAAATGAACTATATTGTTGAACTGCTATTGGGAGAAGCATTAAAAACATCATTGCATCCTTTTTTATAGGTAAAATTTTAAGTGTATAATAGCCAACAATTGTGTAAAATATTACACCAAATAATTCAGCTAAAAAGAAAGCTATAAATACAGGTAAATGAAATATTGTAGAAATTTCAAGTGCCATAGCTTGTGGAAAATGTCTCAATACTGATACCTTCGGAATAGTAAATTTAAATTTTACCATCAGTTTATTTGAAATTGAAAAATACTTTTTAGTGTCAACTTTCTTATTCTTATTTCTTATAATACTTGCATTATTTTTTGCACTTCCTATATATTTTTCAATATCAATATTTTCATATCCCAATTCCTTATAAATCATTTTAATATGTGTTTCTTCGTCAGGAACTTGAAAAATAGGAATAAGAATACTAAAAGTAATCCCAAAAATAAGTGACAGTAAAACAAATAATTTTTCATGCTTTATATTATATTTTGGTAAATAATTTCTACACAAATATAGCATTACAAATATTCCTATATATATAATTGTAAAAATGAATAGATCTAGTATTACCTTATCTCTTATAATTTTATAATCTTTATAATTGTTGAATTTTAGTTTTTCTATAGTAGGTGCTTTATATTTTGAAGTACTATTTCCATAAAAATCATAAGTATATGTAATAATTATTTTTTTAGTATTTTTACTGTTCACAATATAAAAATCACTATTTTTAACATTTATTGACTTTGAATTATCGATTTTTACTTTATTACTCTTATTATTAATTAATTTTATATTATAATTATCAATCTCGTCACAAAATTTCAAAGTAAAATAATAAATATCTTTATTTTTCAAATCAATATTAGCTTTATAACTATAAGTTACTGTGCCTACTCCATTAACTTTACTCTTGCTTACTTTTTCAGATTTTTCTATATATTTTCTAGAAATATTAAAATTATTTTTCTTTTTAGAAAATAGATAACTTACTGAATTGAATTTTAAATTAAAATTTCCAAATAAAAAGTAGTTTAAAAAAAGGACAAATAAGATTATGTATATTAAAATTGATATTGATATTTTAACATATTTACTTACTTTGCTCTTCATTTTTAATTCCTCTCTTATAATCTCTATAACCCATATATATTGCCTTTGTCTTTTTTATTTTATCTTTTTCAAAAAACCATATCTTAAATAGTTCTTTCTTTGTCCTTCCAATTTCTATATCACAATATATTGGAAAATCTTTATGATACATATCATATAAATAGTGTCTATTTCTAGTAATATAGTATCTTCTAAATGCACTATGATTATCAGCATACATTGTTTTTCCTAAAAAATTAATTTTTATTGTATCACCTAAATCATGATTTAAGGTGCAATAATTAAGTTGCACTATTTGATATTTATGTCTTCTTAAGTTGAGACAAAAATCAAAATCTACACAATCTATAAAAAGCCAATCTTTAAAACCATTTACTTTTTTATAAGCTTCAAGATTAACCAAATTTCCTGAAGTCATTACTTCTAATGGAAATTCAACACCTACTCTTGTTTCACTTTCAGTTCTAACTGTTAAATGAAATGGACTTACTATGCCCAAATGCTTATAATCTGCACCAATTAAATTTCCAACAAAATTATCTTTTTTAAATTTTTCAATAAAATCTTCCATTTTTTTTAAGGAATCATCCTTAAATCTACTATCCTGATCCATAGTAAGCAAAAAATCTGCTCCATCTTTAATAGCTTCTTTTGCACCAACATTTAATGCATATGCAATACCTTTGTTGTCGTTTAATGGAATATACTTTATTTTTTTATTTTTCTTAAATTTATCACTTAAATCAACATTTGGAGTGTTATCAACCACAAATAATTTATCAAGATAAGGTAAATAAGAATCTATATTTTTATTTAAGTTATTGTCTGGTTTAAACAATACTACAACACCATCATACTTCATAATTTTACCGCCTTGCTTATCATTTTCTTAATAGATTCTGGTACCTTTATCTTTGATGCCATCTTCCATCTTAATGAATTAATAACTCTAAAATATTCATACTTATAAGCTGAATCATCAGTTTTATTACTATTTATAGAATATTCAATTATTTTTTGTAAACTTTCAATATTTTCACTGTTTCTTGAAACTAATTTATTCTCATCATAAATTTTTGTATACTCTTTTGACATTTCTTTCGTGTTTTTAATTTTATACTTCTTCATATTTTCTAAAACTTTATTGTATTCATTTTTATTAGAAAAAATAGATTCAATTTTCTTAATAATATCATCTGTTGATGAAGTAACCGGTATTAAATATCCAAGTTTATACTTTTTTATTCTATCTGCACCTGCACCTATATTAAATGAAAGTACTGGTATCATACTGGCAACATCTTCTGTTAATGTATATGAATAAGTCTCTGGCCAGATAGAAAGTGAACAAATTAAGTTGATTTTATTTTCTTTTAATAACTTTGGAAGTTCATTTCTTGTATACTTACCATGATATGTATAATTAGTTTTATTCTTTGTTAAAGTTTTAAATTCACTGTTTCCAAACAAATGATAATGAATATTCTTAGGACTATCTTTAACCAAATTTTCAAGTACTTTTCCACCTTTATGTTTAGCTAAAACACCTACAAACGCAACATTAAATACATCTCCTGGGATACTTTCATAATCACTTTTTTCTAAATCAATACCATGCTCAATTACAGATATTTTTAAATCTGGATAATATTTATTTATATATTTTTTTGTATTTTCTGATGGAACAATAACATCATCAAACTTGGCTAAAAATTTATTCCACTCTTTCTGCCAGTTAGGTACAATATTATTTCTCATATTTAATTTTGCTTTTAGGCAACCATTACAATCCTTTTTATTTTGTGGAATATCAATACAACATTTTTCCATCATATAAAGCATATTTATTGTAGGACATAGTGAATAATAATCATGTAATGTGATAATTAATTTAATGTTGTTTTCTTTTGCAACATCGGCAATATCAAAATAATGTCCAATCATGTGATGAATATGTATTGTATCAATTCTAAATGCTGATATGACATTTTTTATCATATTTTTATATTCAGCATTGTACAAAGAATAGTTACTTGTTGAAGAAATACTAGGTAAATTTAAAAACCTTTCATCTTTTTCAAAGTAAGAATAAATTTTGTAACTACCATCTTCTGGAGCTAAAACATGAATATTATATTTAGACCTTAAATTTTTAATCAAATCTAAAACATGTATAGTTGTTCCACCAACATTATTTTTAGCATCATGAAAATCATGTATAAGCATTAATATATTTTTTCTACCATACATATTTATTTGATAAAAAATATTATCACAAACTTTTTTTAATGGGAAAGTTGAACACCACATTTCAGTTTGTCTCTTATATACTGGATATCTTTCTTGTAGAATTTTTTCATGACTTTCAATAAGTCTTATTTTACTATCAGTAAATGATTGAGACTCTTTATGATAAACTATAGATTTCATACATATCAAATGTTTAAAGCCATATTCTAAACATCTATATGAAAAATCATTTTCTTCACCATATCCCTTTTCAAAAGTTTTGTCATCAAAGTATCCGACAGTATCTAAAGCTTTCCTTGTAATGTACATACAAAAGCCATGTGCCGTTGGAAGTTCTATAGTATCCTTATATGCAACATCACTTACAAGTTTTCCATATTCATCAAAATTCATATTATTAGGAAGTTCATTTTTTTGAAGTCCTATAGGAACAGATACTAAAGTTGCATTATTTGAAAGTGAAGTAACACTTGCAACCATTGGTTCACTATATGCAGTTTTTTTAATATAATCAAGCCAATTTTCAGTAACTTCTGTATCAGAATTTAAAAGTAAAACATCATCTTTAGAATATTTCATGCCTTTATTTACAGTACCAACAAAGCCTAAATTTTTCTCATTTTCGAGCAAAATTATATTTTTACCATTAGCATATTTTTTTAATAATTTATCTACTCTTTCATCAGGACTTTTATCATTGATTAAAATAAGTCTATTATTTTTTAAATCAGTATTTTTTATAATTGAATCAATACATGGTGCTAAGCAATCATAAGCATTATATATTGGAACTATTACATCACATTCACGCATAACTACACCTCCTCAGCAAAACCTTTTTCTAACTTTTTAAATACAGCATAACCAATAAGTAAAACTATCACACTAAACAAGAAAACAAAAAACAAGTTTTCTAAATTAGGTAATGTCTTATAATAAAATATAGCTCTATATCCATTAATAATTGATGTGAAAGGATTTAAATTAAGAATCCATGAAAATTTCTTTGGAAATAGGTCTGAAGAATATAAAATAGGTGTTGCATAAAAAAGCATGTTAACAAAAAAATTAATTATATATTCTGCATCTCTTATATATACGTCTATTGAACTTGATATAAATAAAAGACCCAATTGCAAAACAAATTGAATTATAAGTATTATTGGTAAAAATAGAATATACTTACTTAACCCAATGCCACTAAATAAAACAAAAATAATTATAATTATACACGAAATCAAGTAATTTATTAAACCAGAAGTTACTATTGATATTGGAAGTATTTCTCTTGGAAAATAAACTTTTTTTATAATTCCACCATTGTTAACAATACAGGCTGTACCACCAGAAATAGATGTTGTAAACCAAGTCCATGGTAAAATTCCAATAATAAGAAATGTTACATAATGAGGCTGAGTGTTTTTAAGAACGAAAGGAAAAACTATTGCATATACAAGCACAGTTAGAAGAGGATTTACAAAAGACCATAAAACTCCTAAAAATGAGCCTTTATATTTCCCTCTTATTTCCTTTTTAACACTTGTCTTCAAAAGTTCTCTATATTTATATAAATCTTTTAGCATATTATGCGCACTCCTTTAAGTAATCATCAACTACTTTGTTTACATTTCCATCTTCTCTTATTTTACCTTCATAAATCCAAATAGCCCTATCACATAAATCCTTTACTGAATCCAAACTATGACTGACAATAACTATTGTTTTTCCTTTTTTCTTTAATTCATGCAGTTTTGCATAACATTTTTCCTGAAAATGTTGATCACCAACAGCAAGAATTTCATCAATTAACAATATGTCAGCATCTACATTAATTGCAACACTAAAAGCAAGACGCATATACATACCGGAAGAATACGTTCTAACTGGGCTATCAATAAATTCGCCAAGTTCGGAAAATTTAATTATGTCATTTAATCTCTTGTCAATTTCTTTTTTAGTAAGTCCAAATACAGCAGCATTAAAATATATATTTTCCCTTCCAGTAAAGTCAGGATGAAAGCCTGCACCCAACTCCAAAAGAGAGGTAAGTTTGCCATGTACATAAATTTTACCAGAAGTAGGATAAATTATTTTTGTCATCAATTTTAAAAGTGTTGATTTTCCACTTCCATTAATACCAATCAGTGCAACAGTCTCACCTTTCTTTATCTCTAAATTAATGTTTTTCAAAACCTCTCTGTCATCTGGCCTTTTTCTATTCCAAAAAACCAATCTTTCTTTTAGTGTATTAGGTTTATCATAATAGAGTTTAAAATTTTTTGACATATTAACAATTTTTATAGCATAGCTATTATCTTTCATACAAAAACTCCTTTAACATATAAGATTATATCATATATATTATTAAAAAAAAAGAAAGGATTTATCCTTTCAAAGTATTACATAACTAAATCTAAATCAACTAGAGTATTTATTCCAGGTATTTGACCACTACTAGTATATTGCCATATAAAGTATGGATCAGAGTAATAACTAGCATTATCAATACTACCAGTGTAATGTGATAACCATAAATCAATGTTACTTAATTTACTCATGTTTAATTCATTTTTAATAAAATTAGGATTTGAATAAATCATTGGCTTTAATCCATATGTTTTTATTTTATCACAAAATCCTAAAATGGCATTAGTTCTTTCTATTTTCCCAATTTCATCTGCTCTTCCAGAATGAGCACTATTAGAATATTCTGTGTCTATTACTATCGGAAAACTTAACTTCTTTTCATATCCAGGAAATGCTAAATTAAGATTTTTAATTACGAAATCAGCTTCCTCAGCACCTTCATTATAATTTTTTGCTTGACTGAAAAAATAAGTTCCAACTTTTATTCCATTATCATATGCCGAATTAATATTATTCTTAAAGTTAGTATCGATGCTAAGCACTCCTGTTCCATATCCTCTATATCCTAGTCTAATTATTGCAAAATCTACAGCACCACTTCTTCTAACAGTTCCCCAATTTATATTTTTTTGATGATATGACACATCTATTCCAAGCATTTTCTTATAAAGATAGAATCTTTTTGAATCATCAACTATTAAATCTCCAATATCATCATATATTGCTATTTTAAGAGTATGATATCCTTGAACAAAGTCACTTAAATTAATTTCTGTACTGAATCCAGGGGTTGGATTAATTGATGCATCTCCATAATCCTTTATTGCAGCAATTACATCTTCTCTTCCAGATTTATAAATTTTAGAATCAATTAACTTATCATCAACATAAATTTTAATATTATCATTCAAATTTGTAGACATTGTCCAACCATGAACATCAATATTATTTGATGCACTAAGTGATTCAGTAACGGGTGATTCTATTTCAATTTTTCCTATATATTTTTTTATTTTATAATTACTTGTTTTTGAAGTAATTACCTCACCTCTTTTGGAATATAAAACTATACCAATACTATGTGTACCGTCTTTTACAGAAGACAAATCAATTGTTGATGTAAAGCCAGGCATTGGATTATTTGAAAGTCCACCATAACCTTTTATAATATTTGTTACATCTCCTCTTCCAATTCTATTAATAGAAGAATTAAACTTTTTTCCATCAACAAGAATGCCAAGTGAATAATTACTACTCTCAGTCATAACCCATCCATAAAAAGTAAATTTATTTGAATTAATGTTAGAATATAAAGATTCAATTTGTATTAGTGTATTAGGTTTTTCATTTCTAAATAATTTATTGATTGAAATAATTATCTTACCGTTACAAATGGCCTCTATTTTCAATGTGTGATTTCCAAAATCATAATTTGTTAAATCTATTTTTGCATTATATCCTGGTGTTGGATTTGTATCCTTTCCACCATAACCTTTT
>CACYRE010000010.1:0-24269 GCA_902776735.1 uncultured Erysipelotrichaceae bacterium
GCATATCCTATAGTTAAACTAACTAAAGCAACTGATAGAAAAACTATTATTAATGTTATTTTTTTATTTTTACTTATAGTCCTTATATTCATCATTAACTACTCCATATCTTTTATAAATTAATTATATATTATTAATTTACAAATTAAAAGATAAGATTTATGATTAAGCATTATTTACTTAATCATATAAAAATTTGTTTAATTAATTTAAGTAAATTAGATATATACTATTTAGTCTTTTCTTCTTCTTTTAACATATTCTCAACAAATATACCATAGCCTTGTTTTGGATTATCTAATATGACATAATTAACTACACCAATAATTTTATTATTTTGAATTATTGGAGATCCACTCATACCTTGAATTATACCATTAGTTTTATTTAATAAATTTTTATCAGTTATTTCAAATAAAATATTTTTAACAGAATCATTTTTATCTATAAATGTTATATTTATATTAAATTCTTCCTTTTCTTGTCCATCAATTACTGTTTTAATAGAAGCTTCTCCTAGTTTAACATCTTCTTTTTTACCAACATCTATTATATTATTATTATCTATTTTCCCACTATATTTACCATAAATACCATCTATTTCATTTTTATTTATTATACCTATTTCTTCATTATAATTAATATCTGCTCTTTTTTCTCCAGGATTTCTAGTCTCACTCTTTTTAATATTATTAACTTCAGCCTTGTAAATATTTCCAGATTCTAACATAAATTTAGACATAGAGTTACTTTCTAATATTTCATGACCTAAAGATGCAAAAGTTGAGGTTTCTGGATTAATATAAGAAAGTGTACCAATTCCTGATATTTTATTTTTTACATATAAACCAGTTTTTATAGAATTATTTATCTCTTTTAATTTATAATTTATAGTTTTTAATTCATTATTTCTTTGTATTTTAAAATTATAAGTCTTATCAATTTTTATTATATTATTAACGTCTTCTACATTTTTTACTTTTATATTATCTATTTCTTTTATAATATCTCCTACTTTGAATCCTGCTTCTTCGGCAATTTTTTTATTATTTACATTATAAAATCCTACTACATATATTCCATCTGAATAAACTTCTATTCCAATTGTTTCTCCTCCAAGTATTACTTGATTTGGTATAGCAAAAACTGTTATTGGTATTAAAAAAATTAGTAATAATAATCTACAAATATTTTTACTCATACAACACACCTCAATTGTATTTTGAACTTTTTTTCGATTATTATACTTTTTTTTACAATATTTTTACTTAATATTTTGACAAATATATTAATTTTATATATATTTAAAATAGAGGTGAAAATATGAAAGATGATATGAGAGATGCATCACAACGACTAAGAAATAATTCAATAAGTGGAGAAAGTGCAAGAAGAAATAAAACACTAAGTGAGCGACAAATAAGAAGAAAAGAAGCAAGAAGACTTGAAAATGAAAAAGAAGAAAAAAGAGGACAAAGGTTGAAATATTTATTAGTAGCAGTTACTACTGCGGCTAGTATAATTTTAGGAACAACTGGAGTTTCTGCAATAAATAATGAAATGGTTGTTAATGGAATGATTGATGATTTTCAAGAAGAAGTAGTTAGTGACAATACTTTTAGAACAAATAATCATCAAAATTTTTGGTATGACTACCAAAATATTGCAATTTCATTAAATGATTACGCAAAAGAAAATGGACTAAGTGAATGTCAAACAATGTATTTATGTGAACACGCACTTGCATGGAACAAAGACGTTGAAGAAGATCAAATGAATGAATTATTAAAATTTACAGATTATAAAAATTTAGATAACTTTTTACAAGAAAATGGTTTTAAAAATAAGGCGGATTTTGAAAATCAAATGAAAGCTGAATTACCAATAGTTGATCATATAAATGAGGAACAAACTAAATTAGATGAAATGCAAAATAACCGAGAAAATAGTTTAGAACAAGAATCTGGTAAATCTAGAGGAGGCATGTAAATGAATAATATGGAAATAATTACATTTGGAGATAAAGATTACTATATCTTAAAAGAGAAAGAAAGTAATGGTATAAATTATATTTACTTATCAAATGTAGATAATCCAAAAGATATAATGATTAGAAAAAGTTCTAATAAAGATAAAGATTTATATGTTCCACTTGATGGAGAAAATGAATTTAATAAAGCTTGTTTATTACTTTTTAAAAATTAAGACTAGAATTACATCTAGTCTGTTTTATTGCTCTTCTACTTGAAAATCGGTTGTTTCTCCATTTTCTTTTACTAATTTTGTAATTGCTTCTTCCGCATTTTTAAGTTTCTTGTCACAGTTAGCTGCAAGTTTAGTTGCCTTAGTAAACTCACCTATTGCATCATCTAAAGGAACCTCACCTGTTTCCAATTTTTTAACTATTGCTTCTAAACTTGTCAAGCTTTCTTCAAAACTTAATTCTTTCTCCTCTTTGGTCATATTCTTCCTCCTTATAAAATTTCTGCTTTAACTTCTCCATCATAAAACTTTATTTCAATTTTATCTTTAGTTTTTAGCTTCTTATAACTATTAATTATCTTATCATCTTTTTTAGTAATAGTATAACCTCTTTGTAAAGTCTTCAATGGACTTAAGGCTTCTAATTTAGATACTAATTGTAAATACTTATTACTTTTCTTTTCAACTATATCAAAAGGTCTTTTTAAAATATAAGAGTTTTTTACTTTAATTAATTCTTTTTCTTTGATACTAATCAAACTTATTAAACTAAATTTTAATCTTTCTATTAAACTATCAAATTGTAATTCTTTTGTTTGATAAATAGTTATTGGATTTTTAAAAATATTTCTGTTTAATATATCATTTAATTTTCTTTTATCGCTTTTTATTTGATTAATTATTGTATTATTCAATCTTATATTTACCTGTCTTAGATAGTTTTGAACGTCAGCAAGTTGTGGTACAGCCATTTCTGCTGCCCCTGTTGGGGTTGGAGCTCGAAGATCTGCCACAAAGTCTGCAATCGTAAAATCTATCTCATGTCCAACTGCACTAATAGTTGGTATCTGACAATAATATATAGCTCGTGCTACTATTTCTTCATTAAATGGCCACAAGTCTTCAATAGATCCTCCACCTCTACCAACAATTAAAGTATCAAGTTTTGGAGAAAAATTTTCAGCTCTTTCAATCTGTTTTACAATATCACTCGCTGCCTCTTCTCCTTGAACAAGAGAAGGAAACAAATAAATATCTGTTAGTGGCCATCTCCTTTTAATAGTTGAAACAATATCTTTAATTGCTGCTCCTGTTGGGGCTGTAACAACTCCAATTCGTTTAGGAATCTTTGGAATTATTAATTTATGTTCTTTTCTAAACAAGCCTTCTTTTTCAAGCTTTTCTTTCAATTGTTCGTAAGCAATATAAAGATTTCCTATTCCATCTTCTAACATATCATTAACATATATTTGATAACCACCAGTTGCTTCATAAACACTAATTTTACCTGTTACTAAAACTTTCATACCATCTTGAGGTATAAATTTAATATTTTTAGTACTAGATGCAAACATAACAGCATTAATCCTACTATGTTCATCCTTTAAAGTAAAATAATAGTGCCCTCTACTATGAGCTTTAAAATTAGAGATTTCGCCTTTTAAAAAAACCTCATTTAAATTTACATCATTATCTATTTTATATTTAATATACCTAGTTAGTTGTGAAACTGTAATATATTTATCATTCAAAATATCACCTACTTAACTTCTTCATGATAAATTTTATCAAGTACACCATTTATCATTTTAGTTACTGCTTCATCTGAATATTTCTTAGATAATTCTATTGCTTCATTAATGGATACAATTGAAGGAGTATCAGTATACATTAACTCATAAATTCCAAGTCTTAATATTGCTTGATCCACTTTATTTAAACGATTTATTGTCCAATCTTTTAAATATTTATTAGCAAGTTCATCAAGCTTTTTATTATTTTTTAATATACCTGCAATACAATCATTAACATAATTATTTTCTACTTCTAATTGTTCTTTAATCAAACTATTAATATCATAATTTAAATCAGTTTCTTCATAAATACTTACTTGATAAAGTACTTTGATAATTATATCTCTTAATTCACTTCGTGTTTTCATGAATTTTCCTCCTCAAATTTATTTAATTTTATCATAGTTAATTTATTATTACTAGATTAATTATTTTTCTTTGCTTCTTTATTTAATTCATAAAGTAAGTTTAAAGCTTCCATAGGAGTCATTTCTAATGGCTTAATATTTTTAATTTTTTCTTCTATTTCATTTTTCTTAATTTCTTCTTTTTCATCACTTAATTCAAAAAGAGATGTTTGAGTAAATGTTTCTTTCTTTTTATTTTTATGTTCATATACATTTAATATTTCATCAGCTCTTTTAATTAATGATTCTGGCAGATGAGCAAGAGAGGCAACATGTATTCCATAGCTTTTATCAACTGCTCCATTTTTAACTTTATGTAAAAAAGTAATTGAACCATTTTCTTCTACTGCTGAAACATGGACATTTTTTAGGTGTTTAAGATCTTTTTCTAAAAATGTTAACTCATGATAATGTGTAGAAAACATAGTTTTAGCTTTTATTTTATCATGAATATATTCAAGTATTGCTTGAGCAAGACTCATTCCATCATAAGTAGCAGTACCCCTACCTAATTCATCAAATAGTATTAGACTATTTTCTGTTGCTTCTTGTATCGCATAATTTGCTTCTTTCATTTCAACCATAAAAGTAGATTCTCCTGCTACCAAATCATCACTAGCTCCAATTCGTGTAAATATTTTATCAAATATTGGCATAGTAGCACTTTTACATGGTACAAAGCAACCTATTTGAGCCATAATAATTGTAATAGCACATTGTCTCATATAAGTGGATTTTCCAGCCATATTAGGACCTGTTATTAATAAAATATCAGTTGTTCTATCCATCACTATATCATTAGGAATATACTTATCTTTCATTACTTGTTCAACTACTGGATGACGACAATCTATTAATTTTAATGATCTATCTTCTTCTAATTTAGGCCTTACAAATTTATAATTATCACTAACTATTGAAAAAGACTCTAACATATCTATTTCACTCAATACTTTAGCCGTTTTTTGAAGTGAACCAGCATACCTTTTAACTACTTCTCTAATATCCATAAATAATTTATATTCTAAATTAATTATTTTTTCTTCTGCTCCTAAAATAATATTTTCTTTTTCTTTTAATAAAGGTGTAATATATCTTTCAGCATTTGAAAGAGTTTGTTTTCTCTCATATCCATATTCATCTTTAATTAAATTTTTTTGTCCTTTAGATACTTCTATATAGTAACCAAATACTTTATTATAACCAACTTTTAAATTCTTAATACCAGTACGCATCTTTTCTTCTTTTTCTATTTGTAAAATAAAGTCTTTAGAATTACTACTAATATTTTTTAATTCATCTAATTCACTATTATAACCTTTTTTTATTAAATGTCCTTCATGTAAAGTAAACGGAGCATCTTCTTCAATTGCTCTATCAAGTAAACTATATACTTCTTCAAAAGTATCAATTTCTTTATCAAAATTAATACTATGAAGTATTTCTTTAATTCTTGGAAGTTCTTTTAAGGAAGTTTTTAATTGAAGTAAGTCTTTAGCATTTAAATTACCATAAGTAATTCTTCCAACTATTCTTTCCAAATCATATACATTATCTAAACATTTAATTAAATCATCTCTTAAAATAAATTCTGTACTTAATTTAGAGACAATATCATATCGTCTTTCAATTTCTAATTTATCTCTTAGAGGATTTAAAATAGAATTTTTTAAATATCTACTTCCCATAGCTGTTTTACATTTATCTAGTAACCAAAGCAGGCTGTATTGACGATCTCTAGTTCTGATTGTTTCTACTAGTTCTAGATTTTTCTCTGTGTTGGAGTCAAATTCTAAATATTGTGATGATTTTACTACATGGCATTCTTGGAGATGATGAAGATCTCCTTTTTTAGTTTCAAGAATATAATATAGTAAATGATTTAAAGTTTCAATTATTCTTTCATCTTCAATATTTTTATATATATAATTATAGTCATTTGATTCTAATATTTCTTTAGTAATTGTTACTAGTATGTTATAGTTTGTTCTTAGTCTTTCAACTATTTCTCTATCAATTGCTGTATTTACAATTACTTCTTTGAAGTTCTTTTTAACTACTTCTTTAATTAATTTATCTTTATTTCCTTCTAATAACTCAGCATATATCTCTCCTGTTGAAATGTCAGCATAACTTATGCCATAGCAATATCCAAAGTCATAGATATTTGCTATAAAGTTATTGGATTTTGAATCTATTTCAGAGTCTAATCTTGTTCCTTTAGTAATAATTTGAACAACATCTCTTTTAACCATGCCTTTGGTAAGCTTTGGATCTTCTAATTGTTCAACGATTGCTACTTTATAGCCTTTATCAACTAATGTTTCAGCATAGCTTGCATAGGCATGGTGTGGAATACCACACATAGGAACTCTGTCCTCGAGACCTGCTTGTTTACCAGTTAGAGTAAGTTCTAAAATACGAGAGGCCAAAATGGCATCTTCAAAAAACATTTCATAAAAGTCTCCAAGTCGAAAAAAGATAATTGTATCTTCATACTTATCTTTTATTTCCATATATTGTTGCATCATAGGGCTTAATTTTGACCTATCTATTTCACTACGTTTCATCTACCTCACCACGCATATTATTATAACATAAAAAAAGGCAAATATTTTTATTTGTCTTTCTTTTTAAAAATTATTTAAATTATTAGCAGCATTTTTACTTTGTTAAACTTTTCTTAAAATTACCTTCTATTCCAATTCCTTCATTTTTTATCATAAAGGCTTCTTTATCCAGTTCATTTAGATGCCTTTGAAGACGCTGCATTTCATATTTTGATAGTGCTGAATATATAACATAAACATTTGACTTTTTATATGCACCTATCGCTTGCCAATATGTTGCATCTCTATCAAGTTCATTTTTTATAAACTTAAGAAGTTTGTCAGGTTTATTTTTAGTAAAAATAGTAACATAACTACATATATTTTGTTCATGAGTATTATCAACAACAAAACTTGAAACAACTGTATAAATAATAGAATAAACCATTATAGGAACGCCATATAATATACCACAAATTGAATATATTATTACATTTATTCCAGCACCTATTTTTCCAACAGATAATTTTCTATTTCTCATACTAATCAATATTCCAATAATATCCGTTCCTCCACCTGATCCACTAGCTGATAAAATTAAGCCACATCCATAACCAGCAATCAAACCGCCAATTAAAACACAAGTTAATAAATCACTAACAATTGCTTTATTGGGAGTTGGAATAATTGAAAGAAATAAAGTTTGAAGTAAAACACAAACTAAGCTTCTCCTAAAAAAAGTTTTAGTAATATATTTATAAGCCAATATGAATAATGGTATATTTATAATAAAGTTAATAAGACCAGAAATATCAAAACTAAATTTTAAATGAAATGTATCTTGCAAAAGAGTTCTAATTAATTGAGAAATTCCAAGTATTCCACCATTATATAATGAATTTGGTACTATAAACATATTTATAGCAAAACTAAATAAAAAACATCCAATAATTGCATTTAACAATTCTTTTTTATTCCATCTAAACAATTTTTTTAAAATATTGTCCATTTTCTGCACACCTCAGTAAGTATTATACCATTTTTTTATTTTATTAAAATAAAAGAATATTATTAATTTTAACTTATTAATAATATCCCTAAGTGGGTGGATATTAATTTTACCCTATTAATATCTCCATCTATGACTAAATTATAGCATATTTTTTAATTTTTTTCAAGTATTAGCTTTACACTTACTTGATGTTTTATATTATTTTATTAAAAAAGAAGCATTATTCAGCTTCTTTGCTTTTTAATTCAACTTTTCCCTTATAACTTCCACAATTTGGGCATACTCTATGTGGTTTAATCATTTCTCCACAATTTGGACATTTAGTCATTCCTGGTACTTCCATAGCATTATGGCTTCTTCTTAATCTTTTTCTTGTCTTTGAAACCCTATGATCTGGAACTGCAAATAATTGAATATCTAATTTCATCATCTATCACTCCTTATAATAATCTTTTAATAACTCACTAAATGGATTATTATTACTTAGTTCATCTTCACTAACTAATTTCCATCCATCCCCATGAAATTTACTGAGATCTCTTTCCTTAGTAAATTTTAAGGGGACCTCCAGTAAGATATTTTCCCATAAAAATTCAAAAATATCAAGAGTATTTTTATCTTTTTTACTATTTTCTGGAATAAAATCGTCGTAATCAATACTATATTCATAATTACATTCATCCAAACTAATAGCATCATTAATTATCATAACACCTTTTATTATGGCTTTAACATAGTAATTGAAATTACCTGTACTATCTTCTTTTAAACTAATATAGCCATCTACTTTAATTGGATCTAAATAAATAATATCACTATTTTTATAATAATCTTTATCTAAATTATATTCTCCGCTAATAGCAATTATGTCTTTACTATTTAACAAGTTTAAATCAATATACATATTACACCTATTTATTAATAGCAACTGTATTATTACTTTCTAATACTTGAATAATTCCATGATAATGTAAGTTAGTATTTAGTGGAATATTACTATCTCTATTAACCCAAATCCTGATAGTTAACTCTCGATCTTCTAAGGCTTTCATTTCATCATCTAGTAATATACCATCTTTTAATTCATTTAAATTATATATTTGATTATCTTCTTTACCATTTTTTATAGATATTCTAATGAAGTCTTTTGAAAGTAACTCATTCTGACAATTATCAGCAACTACTCTGTCTAAATCATCAACTATTTTTATTTTAAATAATACTGGTACTGTTAAATTATTTTTTATGTTTAAACTATAAGCTTTAGATGATAAACCCACAGAATCAGTAACTGGAGTTACATTGGTAATACTCATCCTATCTCCAGACTTTTCATGAAATGTTACTACAAATGATTCAGAATTATAATTAACATCTCTATCATCTTGAAATTTATAATAAATATTATAAGTAGAAAAGATTGCCAATAGAATAATTAATGTTGTGTAAATAATATTCTTAATAAGATATTTTTTGGGATTAAAGTTACTCATAAGCCACCTCTTCTACAATAATATAATTTATTATAATTTTTTTCAAGAAATAAAATATAATTTAATAAAAACTTAACACTTAATTACATAATTTATTAAGTACTTTTAAGACTGTATCATAATCTTTACAACTAACTATAAATCTACCAGTATGACAAAAGATAAGTCCTGGTATTTTGGATTTTTCTTCTAACTCTTTTCCCTCTAGTCCAGCCCATTCACTAGGAAAAGCAACTCTTGCTGTTTTATCTTCCAAATTTTTTGGTATTGTTTTAATAACATATCCTCCTCTGTTAGATGGAAAGGCTACAAAAAATAAGTTATTCATATCACTTCTATTAAGAATTGTTTCTTCATATGGTAAAAAATTATCTAAAATGAGATATTTACTATTAGAATCTAAGTTATCTAATAACTTATTAATTATTTCATTAGCCATTACTTTTCCATTAGCATATAATACTTCTTCAATAAAGATTTTTTTTGCTACGTCTACTGCTTTAATAAATT
This sequence comes from uncultured Erysipelotrichaceae bacterium, assembly GCA_902776735.1. Classification (GTDB taxonomy): domain Bacteria; phylum Bacillota_I; class Bacilli_A; order RF39; family UBA660; genus UBA3789. Next base: position 9,748 of record CACYRE010000010.1, read on the forward strand.
GTTCACTCTCAGTTTCATAAGAATCATAACTAGGATTAAATATTTTAATAATATTACTTAGTGTTTTTACTTTATAGATAGCATCGATTTTTGGGAAGAAGCCATTATCATCAGCATCTATTCCTTCTATAAAATCTTTATCAATGTATTCCCATAGAATATCTATATTTGAAAAACTTTTCTTTTTTAGATAATCTTTTCCAAATTCTTTCCAAAGTAATCCAAAGGAACAGTAAGTAATTCCATCATCTCTTTTTAAAGCATCAATTTGATGATGATCAAATTTTCCTCTTCCAACATCGTAGATTAAAGTGTTTTCTTGAACCTTATTATAATCAACATTATTTGTACGATATACTTTTCTATTTCCTAAATAATCCTCTAAAAAGGCCGTTGCAAAAACCTCGTCTGCATGCATTGTTCCACTATGAGTTATTGCGTTTGCTTGTTCTTCACTATTAACAATTTTTATCATTTAATTCTTCCTATCTATCATCACGTGATGAAAAAATTAATAATAATCTAAGTATTTCTAAAATTGCAGTTGCAACACTTGCCACATATGTTAAGGCAGCAGCAATAAGCATACCCTTTGCTTTGCTATGTTCAGACTCGGTTACTAAATTTAGTTTCTCTAGCTCACCCAAAGCCCTATGTGAGGCATTAAATTCAACAGGTAAAGTAATTATTTGAAATAATAAAATAACTGCTTCAAATATTATTCCAATAAATAATAAATCCATCCAAGAAAATATTAGTCCAAAAAGTATAGCAAAATAACCAGCACGAGACGAGAAATTGACAAGAGGAACAATACTGCTTCTAATTTTTAAAAATAAATAGCCATCTTTATCCTGTATTGCATGACCACATTCATGAGATGCAACTGAATAAGAAGCAACACTTGTACCATTATATATGTTAGATGATAAATTAACAGTTTTATTACGTGGATCATAATGATCAGTTAATTCACCTGTAACTTCCGCAATTCTAACATTTTCTAGTCCATTAGCATCAAGTATTTTTCTGGCCACATCTCGTCCACTAAGGCCACTTGTAGCCCTTATCTTTCTAGTAGAAGAATATTTTAAGCTAATATATGCTTGAGCTCCTAAAGTAATTAATAATGTAACTATAAAAATTATAATATTATAATCGTAATATATATAAACCACCTCCAAATTCTAATAAACTGATTATAGCAAATTTTTGTTATTTGTTAAAGAAAAATTAATTTGTTTTGTACTTTTTGATTATATTTTCAAATGTTTTTACGCCATCCATGGCTGATGTTGTTATTCCTCCAGCATATCCAGCTCCTTCTCCAGCAGGATATAACCCTGTAATAGCTTCTCCAAACTCATTTCTTACAATGATAACAGGTGAACTAGTACGTGATTCTACTCCAAGTAGAACTGCATCTTTTCTGTTGAAATCTTTTATTTTATGAGAAAAGGCATCTATTCCTTCTTTTAGTGAATCAGAAATATAATTAGGAAATATTTCATTTAAATCAGCAAAATTATATGAGCCTTTTGTATTTGGATAAATATCTAAAAATTTTGTAGAAACCTTTTTTTTACAAAAATCTTTATAAAGTTGTACGGGAATAAGTCCATGACCAGCAATATAGGCTTTTCGTTCTAACTCTCTTTGAAACTCTAATCCGGCCATTGGATCTTGGCCAAAGTCTTTTGGACCAACTGTTACAATGATTGCACTATTAGAATTTCTTTCATCTCTTTTATAATTGCTCATTCCGTTAATTGATAAATAGCCTTCTTCACTCGATGCATTAACAACAAATCCTCCTGGACACATGCAAAAGGAATATACTCCACGACCTGTTTTAGTTTTGTAGGTTAACTTGTAAGAGGAAGGCCCTAAAATACTTGCAAACTTTCCATATTGAAAAGAATCAATCATTTCTCTTGGGTGTTCTATTCTTACGCCTACAGCAAAAGGTTTTGCTCGCATTAAAATATTTTTATCTTTAAGCATATAAAACGTATCTCTTGCTGAATGCCCTATTGCAAGAACAACTACATCAGATTCTATTTTTTCCTTATTATTAACAATAACTCCACATATTTTATTATTAGAAATAATTAAATCGGTAACAGTTGATTTAAACCTAAATTCTCCACCCATATCAATAATTTTATTGCGAAGATTTACAACTACTTTTCTTAAAATATCAGTTCCAATATGGGGATGAGCATCATACATTATCTCTTTAGGTGCACCACATTCAACAAATATTTCAAATATTCTTCTGCTTCTATTTAATTTATCTTTTACTAAAGTATTTAATTTACCATCAGAAAATGTCCCAGCTCCGCCTTCACCAAAAACCACATTAGAATTAATATCAAGTTTATTAGTATTAAAAAACTCTTCAACTTTTTTAACACGAGCATCCACTTTATCTCCTCGCTCTAAAATAATTGGCTTATATCCAGCTTCTGCTAAAAAATATGCGCAAAACAATCCAGTTGGCCCACTACCTACAATAATAGGTCTATTATTAAGTGTAATATTACCAGTAATATTATATTTATATTTTAAATTTGGAGTAATAAAAATATCTTTAGATTTATTGCTTTTTAAAATTTTATCTTCATTTAAAAGTTCTACATCTACTTCATATACAAATAAAATATTATTCTTCCTTCTAGCATCTATACTTTTCTTTACAATATTATATTTCAATATATCTTTTTTATCTATTTTTAATTTATTACTTATTTTATCAATTAAATTATTACTAGTAATAGATACATTTATATTTCTAACTCTTATCACTTAAATCATCTCCTACTAGTATGCCACTAACTACTGCATTTTCTAAGTTATATCCTCCACAGTTTCCAGTAATATCAAGTAATTCTCCTGTAATATATAAATTACTAATTAGTTTAGATTCTAAGTTAGAAGTGTTAACTTCTTTTAAATCTACTCCTCCAGAACACACTTGACTATGATTGAAATCAAGACTTCCTGTAATATTAAATTTAAAATTAGTTAAACTCTCAATTAATTTATTTTTAGTATTAAAATCTAATTCTTGATAATAACTATTTTTATCTATACTTAAGTTTTCTAATATTACATTAACTATCTTAATATTTAGAATTCCTTCTAGTAAATTAGCAATGCATTTATTATGACTCAAACTAAACTCATTAAACCAAATTGCCGCATTATCTTTTATAAATGGTAGAAAGTTAATTCTAATTTCTTTTTTATTATTAGGAAGAGATCTACTTACGTAATAACTTAAATTAAATATACATATCCCACTAAGTCCATAATCTGTAAACTGTATTTGTCCATTTTCTTTACTAATAAATTTATTATTTTCGTAAAAACTAACTTCTACTTCACTTCTAACTCCACTTAATTTTTTAGTATATTTAGAATTACTTTTTAATTGAACAAGGGATGGTGATACTTTAATTATATTATGAGAAAATTTACTTAAAAAAGTATAGCCCATACCATCACTACCAGTTTTAGGATAAGCAAAAGATCCAGTAGAAATAACTAATTTATCACACTTTAATTCATCATTAATAATAAATTTATCATTTTTCTTTTCAATATTTTTTACTAAATAATTATATTTAACAGAAATTTTTTTTCTGTTTAATTCATAAATTAAAGCATCCCTTACACTACTTGCTTGATTAGAATAAGGGTAATAATAGCCATTTATAATTTTAGGTACTATTCCTAAATAATTAAAAAAGTCTAGTACTTCATCTAAATTTTTAATATTAATAATCTCTTCTAGTAGTTTATTGTCACTACTATGAAAATTACTAAGTCTTCTATCTTCATTAAAATAATTGCATCTTCCATTGCCAGTTAATAATAATTTCTTTAATAATTTGTCATTTCTTTCTAGTATAGTTATTTTATTGTTAGACTTAGATGCTCTAATAGCAGTAACTACACCACTTACTCCACCACCTACAATAATTATATTCATTAAATACCTCCCCTTAATTTGGTATTAAAAATAAGTTTTACCTGTGTTAAATAACAATTTATATTAACTTAATTTTCTCATATATAATAGCAATTTTCTAATTATTTTTCAATTATTTAAATAATTATTTTTAATAATAAATATTGAATTAATAAAAATATATAATATAATTTAATTAGGTGATAATATGAGAAGAGTTGTGATAAATATTAAAAGAAAAAAAGCAACATTTAAAATAATTATATCTATTATATTAATAATTACAATATCATTTATATTTATAATATATCTAAATAATAAAACATTAAAGGCTATTAATAAAGCCTATAATAAATATATAATTGTTAATAAAGATTCAAATTTATATAATAGTAATAATAAAGTAATAGGATCTATTTATAAAAATACAAAATTAGAATTAAATAATTTGGGAAAAGTTGGATTAGAAAACAAATATTTAAAAATTAAAAATACTAATTATTATATCTATTATAAAGATGTAAATAAAACCAAGAAAATAAATAAAGATAAATTAAATACTAATTATATTACTCTAAATAAAAATTTAGATACTAAAAATAAAATTACTCTATATAAAAATAATAAAAAATATATTACTTTAAATAAAGGACTAAATATACCTATAAAATATATGGATAATGATAATTATTATGTCTATTATTTAAATCAAATTCTTTCTACTAAAAAAAATAAAAAAATAAAAGAACTTTCTAATTTAAATTCTAAAGATAAGCCAATTAATAAAATCAGTATACTAGTATATGATAGTATTAATAATACTTGTAATAATAATTTTAATTGTATAAATAATATTTCGTTTACAGATCAAATTAATAAATTAAAAGAGAATGGTTACTATACTATTACTAAAAATGAATATAATCTCTTTTTAAATAAAGGACTTGCTCTTAAAAATAAAGCAATATTTATTGTTACTAATAATTTAGATGATAATGTTAAAGAACTTGCCAAATCTTTAAATATTAATATTGAAAAGTATGATACTACTAATTTAAATAATAATATGACTAGTGTTTATCAAATAAAAAATTATTCCACTACTACTAATATTTTAAAGATGGCAGAAGGACAAGATGTAAAAGAGACACCTCCAACGAAAAATCAAGGAGTTGCTGTATTAAATTATCATTTCTTTTACGATCCAACTATCGGGGAACAATGCAATGAAGTAATCTGTCTTACTACACAAAAGTTCAGAGAACATATTAGGTATTTAAAAGAAAATAACTTTTTAATACTTACAATGGATGAATTTACTAAGTGGATGTATAATGAAATTGATATTCCAGAAAAATCAGTTTTAATCACTGTAGATGATGGAGCTATGGGTACTGGAAAACATAATGGTAATAAGCTAATACCAATCTTAGAAGAAAATAAAGTACCAGCTACTTTATTCTTAATAGCTGGTTGGTGGGATATAAATAACTATAAATCAGATTATCTTACTATCCAGTCTCATACTTTTGATATGCATCAATACGGAACTTGTGGAAAAGGTCAACTTGTATGTGCTAATTATGAAGAAGCAAAAACAGATTTAAAAAAATCTCTTGATATAATTGGAAACAATACCTCATTTTGCTATCCTTTCTATAGTTATGATGATGAAGCAATCCAAGCAATAAAAGATTTAGGCATTAAAATAGCTTTTGCTGGAGGAAATAGAAAAGCAACTAGAAATAGCAATAAATATATAATTCCAAGATATCCAATACAAGCTGATATAACTATGGATGAGTTTAAAAAAATAGTAAATTAAAAATATTTTCTTATTCGTTATTTATGTCACTATTGTTTAAAATATTATGTATTGCATTAAAATATAAATATAAATTGATATTTATTAATAGAATATCCCGGTATACTAGTAAAATATCAGATATAATTAATATGAATATTAAAAAAAATCTTACAATAGTTAAAGATAATTTAAATGATGAAGAAATAATTAAATTGTATAAATATCCTACTTATATAATTATATTATGAGCATACCAGATAGAGAAAAGGTCCTATTCTATCAGGTGGGCAAAAACAAAATTAGTAATTGCTAGATCCTTAGTTCAAAATACCAAAATAATTTTAGTTGACAAAGCAACTATTGCACTGGAAAATGGAAATCAAAAAAAAATCCAAGATACTATAAATAATATACCATAATCAAAGAATTATAGTACCTTATATAAATTAGAATTAGAAAAACAAAAAAACTTGAAATTAAAATTCAAGTCTTTTAATTATTATTAATTTTTTACTTACTTTTTTTAGCTAAAACTTTTGCTTCTAGTTTTTCTTCATCATAATCAGTACCAGTTAATTCAAAATATTTTTCTTTCAAGATGCTGTTCATTCTCTGAGAAGCAATAATTCTTGCATCAACGCCTACTGTAGATTTAGCAATCTTTTTAATATAAGTTATATTTTCAACATACTTTAAATAATTTTTTTGAATTAAGTTTCTTTCATCATCATCTTTAGCTCTATCTGATAAATCCAAGTAAAAGTCATATATTTTGTTAATTAAATTTTTATTATCATTAATTGTATCTGATAATGTAATTACATTTTCAGTCATACTTTCCCCTCCTTCATATGTGGAATTGTATTTTAACACATTTTTCTTAAAAAGTAAAGATAATTCATACTATCTTTTGGATAATTCAACAGTTTTTCGCCATAAAAGTGGTCCCACTATACCATTTATTTCAAAACCATAATCATTCTGCAATTTTCTAACTGATCTATCTGTTAAATCATCAAATATTCCATTGACCCGAACTCCAGGTATTGATTTATCAAAACGACATATTTTAAGTAATAACCTTTGATATCTTTTAATATCATCACCACTCATACCTTTCATTAAAAAGTTATTAGGATATAGTTCATTAACGTAATATTTATATTTATCTGGAACAAATGATAGTATTTTTTCATATTCTTCTTTTAGTACTTTCCAATCACTATATGTAAAATCACCTGTTACAGGTAGGCCATATTTTTTTTGAAAAGCTTTTACCATTGTAACAGTATTTTCAGAGTATATCGAATTAGTTTTAAGCCTAGGAATATCAGGATCTAGAAAGGCAAGAGCATCTAAAAAATAGTGAATATACTCAACATCTATTCCAGAATTACCTAAAGTTAATTTATCATTATACAAAAAAGTTGCTTCTTCTTCGGTTATTCCCTCACTATATAAGTCACCTAATTTTTTTACACTATTATAAATATATTTTATTTTATACCAAGTAGCTTTGTTAACTACTCCTGTTACTGGTAAATTAAATATTTCTTGAAATTTTTTTACAGCGTTGGCAAGATCATTTGTATAAATTCCTGGAGAAGATGGGATTTCTGGAATAGCCGGATAATTATTTCTAATTCTCTTTAGATCTCTTTCAATTGCTAAAACAGGATTCCCAAAACTACCAAGTTCAATGTCATAGCCTGGATAACCAATTGTACCATCACCTACTTCAGCATCATATTTGATACTAATATCATTTCCATAATAGTTTTTTAATATTTCTAATGGAGTTTTTCCTTGATTTGCTAAAGTTACACTACCCCATTGTGATAGTCCATTACAAATTAATTTTCTACCATCACAATAACTAGTAAAATAAGGCTCTATTCCTTTTCCTTTTACAACATAATTATTAAATATTTCCTGGACTATATTATTTATATTTTCATAAGTTGATCTATTTTCAGTATAAGTTTGGTCATAGGCAGGTGATGATGTAATATCAAAATTGTAGCCTTTAGAACGATACCATTCATTATATATTCTATTCATTGTAAAAGAGATAATAGCATAAATATTAGCTATTAAGGCGTTTTGTGGCCATGTTGGATATAATTCACTAGCTGCGACATTGGAAATATAACTAGTAAATGGGACGGTAATATTTCGACTATTAGAACTTGGAGAACCAAGATGTACAACAATATTATTAGGAACTACTGGATATCTAATAGCCATTAAGATTTATCTCCATTCAAAACGACATTTATATTTTGAAGCACTTGTATTCCATCATACATACTAACTTCATAATCATAGCTTTTGCCATTATATGTAGCAGTTATCTTATATATAATAGATTGAGGAATTACCATATTATCCTTATTAGTAGGTGGAGTAGGAAGAATAATTGGACCAACTGAACCAGAAATATCAGTTAAACCATCAAAAAATATAACATTATAATTACCTAAATCTTTACTAACAATAATTTTTAAATTTGGAACAGGTAATGCTTGCTCAGCAAAAGATACTTTTACATTTAATTTACCAGTTCCACTATTTTGCAACACAAAATTTTTATAAGTAGCAGTATTTATAAAACTACTATCATCAAATTTAATATTCATAATCCTCCTCATATTTTTAAAACTTGACCAATCGTTAAACTATTAGAATTCAAATTGTTATTTTTCTTTATTTCGTTTAGAGATTTATTATATTTTTTAGCAATACTATATAAAGTATCTCCTTTTTTTACAACATATTCCATACTTGGAGATGTATACTCTTCTCCAAAACATTCTTCTACTACATTTATCTTCAATTATAGTATTTACTGCTAAATTATATTTCTTTGCTATACTATATAATGAATCTCCTTTTTTTACCGTGTAATTTGTATATAGTGGTACTATCATATTTGTATTATCAAAATATGTTTCAGGGATTAATAGAGTTTGTCCGATACTTAATAAATTACTTTTTAAGTTATTTAATTTGATAAGGTCAGCTGTAGTTGTTTTGTAAACTCTAGCAATATTGTAAAGAGAATCACCTTTTTTTACAGTATATGTTATTGTATTTTGGGGATTAGTTCCAGAATTATTTGGTATTTTTAGAACTTGACCAATTGATATATTGTTAGAAGATAAATTATTTGTAGATTTAATATCTTCAACAGATACTCCAAATTGATTACTAATTCCATAGAGAGTATCTCCTGATACAATTTTTATGTAATATTTTTAAATGTAAATATAATATCTATCGTCTTATCTTGATATATATAGATTTTTTCAACTAAATTTATTATCAGTTCTCTAGTTGTATTATCTAGTAATAAAAATTCATTAATATATTTTTCTATTTGATTATTATCTATTTTATTTGATTCTATACTTTCATTTTTAAGATTATCAATATTCTTTTTATTATTATATATTTCAGTTTTAATGTTTTCACTTACTCTTAAGTATTGTTCTTCATCAATAATTCCTTTTAATCTATCCATATAAATTTTATCTAAACTTTCAGTTAATTTATTATTAGTTATTTCTAGACTTTCAATTTGTTTCTTAATCTTTAAACTATTATCTTCAAACTCTATATTATTAATAGATTCTTTTATCTTGTTTTTATCTAAATACTTTTTACATACATCCCTTATATTATCTAAAATAACCTTTTCTAATACTTCATAATTATTTGTATGAGTTGTACAGACATGATATTTTGAATATGTTCTATAATAATCACAAGTAGTATAACTTCTTCCTGTTTTATTTTGGTATCTTATTGTTATACGATGTTTACAATCTCCACAATATAAAAGTCCATCTAATAAATAAAATCTCTTCTTCTCTGGTCTTTTTACATTTTTAGGTAAAAGTGTTTGAACATAATTAAATGTACTCTTGTCAATAATTGCTTCGTGTGTATTTTCAACTATAATGTAATCATCTGGATTATTTTTAACTGTCTTTTTCAGTTTATAATTAATCTTTTTAGTCTTACCTTGTACTGCATCTCCAGTATATATTCTATTAGTTAAAATTGCTTTAATTGTAGTATCTACCCATACTCCATATTCTTGTGATATACAACTTTCATTTATACATTTTGTGTTCCATACATAGTTATAGTAGGATGCTGGTGTTTTAATTTTTCTTTTAGTAAGTTCTTGAGCAATATAATGATATGTATTACCTTTAAGTGCTAAATCAAATATTAACTTAACTACTTCGGCTTGTTCTTCATTTATTACTAAATGATTTTTATTAATTGGATCTTTTTGATATCCAAAAGGACATCTTCCTGATACATATAAACCTTCTTTCATTCTTGAATGTAAACTACTTTTAATCTTTTTAGAAATATCTTTAGCATACATATCATTCATAATGGCTTTAAAAGGTGCAATATCATTATTTGTATTATCTATGAATGTATCTATACCATCATTGATAGCAATATACCTAATATTATTATTTGGAAAAAACTTTTCTATTAATTCTCCAGTACCTATATAATCTCTACCTAATCTAGACATATCTTTAGTGATAATCATATTGATTTTGCCTAATTCAATATCTTTCATCATTCTCTTAAATGATGGTCTATCAAAATTAGTTCCAGAAAATCCATCATCTACATATTCATCAACTACTATATAATTGTTTTCTTTTACATATTGGTTAAGTAAACTTCTTTGACTAACAATACTATCAGATTCTACATTCCCATCATCTCTTGATAATCTTATATAAAGTCCTACTTTAAAACTACTATTCCCTACCATTAATTACTACTCCCTTCCATTTGGGAATAATGAGTATGATTACAAGTCACGTTTAACTTCTTTTGCAATTCTATTTTTAATACTTCAGTTATTATATCATTTAAAGATTTAAAAGTATCTTTAAATAGTAAATTAACCTTGTATTTAACCATAGAGTTTGATACCTCCAATTAATTCTATGATTTTTATTTTTGTAATATTACTTGGTATGGTTTTTGCATACTCAGGTATATTACTTAATGTCATAATCCTCCTTATTCATAAACATCATCTCCTTTTGCTTGGATGATACCTCTCACTAAATATAAGAGTCAAGTCATTTAATATGGTAAGTTTTGTCTAGCATCCCAAGGAGATTAATAATTTATTAAATTATGAAACAGCAGGATAAGAAGATGGTGTAACAACACGCGTTTTTCCTTATAAAATAGGGGCTTGTGTATAATTCATCCTACTTCGTAGGTTTGTATAAAGGATAATTATTTAATAAATCTTTATATTATAAGACATTAGTACAAAAAAAATCATCCTATTATCTATTTTTCATTAGATTTTATAGGATGATTTAATTATTATATTTAAATAACTAATTAATAGTCTTTTAATTCAGTAAATTCTTCACCTTTTGTATTTTTTATTACAACGTTTTCTTGATATTTTGGAAACTCTACAATAATTGTTGGACTAGTAAATGCCAAAGTAACTGTTGCATCTTTAGCTGGAGCAATTTCTTCTACTATAATTTCTGTATTCTCATTGACTTTATTTACTTCTTTTACTATTAAACTGTACCCTCCAGTATTTTTCTCACCCATACATATAATATATAAATATGGTGCATTAGGCTGATTTAATGTATCTATATAATAGCCTCTTTGTGTTATATCTAAATATTGACCAGTAAATTCACCTCTTATAAAGTAGTCTGTATTTTCAACAAGTTTCGTTTTGTTGCTATTGTTACACCCAGTAAATATAAATAAGCAAAGTATTACTAGGGGCATTAAAAAATATTTTTTCTTCATAATCATATTCTCCTTATCATTCATTATGTCACAAAAATATCATTGTTTACTAATTACTTATCAATTTCTTCAACTTCTTTATTTAACATTTCTAAATAATCCTGTTCAGCAGTAGTTAAATGTTTTTGCATGTATTTATCATATTCTTTATGTGCTTTTTCTAATGCTTCTTTATGCGATATATTACCTGTTCCTTTTAATATATCTTTTCTAGTCATTTTTAAGAACGAGTCTAATTCTTTAACCCAATCTTGCATAGTCATCGGATGTCTATCTAAAGCATTAATTTCTGCTATGTCTAGATATGCTGATACCATTCTATTTAATGTATTAAGTTCTTCTTCAGTTAAATAGTTCTTAGCAATTTCGGTTTCACTTTTTGTTGGATAGTTACCTTTAAAATTAGTAAGGCCTAAATATTCTTTTTCAGAATCAACTCTAGTAAATATAACTTCAGCAGCAGTATGTCCATGTGTAGCATAGTGCATTTTATTCTGCACAGTCTTGAAAAAATCTATTGATAATTTATCTTTTGGATTATAATCAATTGAAGTTGCATAAATATCCAATACTTTCCTCCAAAATATTTTCTCAGATGATCTAATATCACGAATTCTAGCAAGTAATTCTTCAAAGTATGGACTTTCACCATTGTTTTTTAATCTTTCATCATTTAAAGCAAACCCTTTAACCATGTATTCTTTTAAAACTTTAGTTGCCCATATTCTAAATTCAGTTGCTTTTTTAGAATTAATTCTATATCCAACAGCAATAATGGCATCTAAATTATAATGTAAAACATTATATTTCTTACCATCACTGGCAGTTGTTAAGATTTTCTTAACAACTGAATCTTTTTCTAATTCACCTTCATCAAAGATATTTTTTAAGTGTATAGAAATATTATTTTTAGTTGTATCATAAAGATTAGCCATAACATCTTGACTCATGTAAATATCTTCATTTTGAATATTAACATCAACTTTTATATTTCCATCTTTTGACACATATATAATCATGTTGTTTTTCAATCTATCACCATCTTTCTAGTTATTTATTAATTCATAAAATCTTTGTTTATTTTTAGGGCTTAAAACATTCATTATTTCTTCTTTAAATGCTCTTTTACTCCTATAATTAGGATACATTTCTTTTAGCATATCAAAGATAAAATCATCTGAATTATCGAGTTCTTTCATTTTTCTAATATAATAACATAATTCTTGATACCATTTTCTATCTAATACTCTTTTTGATTCTTCAAGTATTTGAGGTTTATAAAAATTTAATAATTCTTTACTATATTTATCTTTTACTGCATCTTGATATTTTGCCAATCTATACATACTTGAATTTTTCTTTAATAATTCAAACAACTTATCAGTTTCATTTTCTTCCATATAAATATCTTCTAAAATATCTCTATTATTAGGTTTTATTTTAGATATTATTTTTTCTTTTATAGGCTTCCATTCGGAATCACTATACATATCTTTTAGTTCTTTATATCTTGTAAAACTATTTGTTTCTATAATTACCTCAGGCAATAATTTTTTCTTTTCTTCTACTTTATTATATTCATCATAAATATCTAATAATTTGTCATAAGCCATATCTTTTCTTATATGATTTTTAATATCATCCTTTAATATTCGTATTATTTCATCAATTTCCTTATTATTTTTTAAATATTTAATTAATAATTCTTTTACTCCATATTCTTGGATGTTTTTATAACACATTTTTATAGCATCATCTTTATCAATAAAATCATAAGTTAATGAAATTTTATCTAAAGTTTGACTAACAAATATTCCATAAGTACTTAATTCAATTTCATCTAGTATTTTAACCACTTTTTTTGCTGATTCTTTATCATGAACATAAAGGATAAATGCATGTAGAGGTGAATCTGAAAAATCATCTAAAGTATTACTTGATGTTATATCTTCAGTATAATTTAAGAAGATATCAAAATATTCATCATTATATAAAAGTTTACTTGCACTTTCATTAATTAAATATAATGAATCCTGAAATTCACCATTAGATCCATCCATAAAAGTATCTTTTATAAATTTATATGTATATTTGATTAATTCAAAAGCATTATTATATTCTTCATTATCTATAAAATCATCTATATAATCAGATACATTAGAAATTAAATCTACAAAGTATCTTCCGTTATAATAATTGACAAATCCATTTCTATCGCTTATTTTTCTTAACTCATAATTCATTTCGTCATATATTTTTGCTAGTTCAGATTTATTCTTTTCTTTTTTTACTTCTTTTTTATTTGAAATTTCTAGTTCTGGAATATCATTTTCTTCAAGATAATAAAGGACAGCAGCAATATGTTTACACATGTATTCACCATTTTCTGAGTATGGGCATGAACAATAAAAATTATTTAATTCTTTATCGTTTGCTCTTAGTTCTATTCTATATATTTCAGAGCCATCAATATAAGCAGTTACTAAATCTTCTTGACACCAAATATCTAATATTCTATTTTCTTTATAGTAACTTTTTCCACGAGATAATATAAGTGAGTCGAAATAATCTTCAAAATCATAATTTCTTAAAAACTTCTTCATGATTCATCTCCTATTCAAATTCAATATTATTATCTTTGCACCAATTTATAGCAAGTTCTTTGTAACGTTCATCTCTAAATTTATACCAGTCATCAATCATATCATAATTAATACAAGTATCCTTAAATCTTCTAAATGCACCACTACCATTTAAAGAAATATATAATTGATTTTGTAATCTTGTATCTTTAATGATTTCTGCGAAATCTTCCATCATTTCATATTCATTAATATCATATCTAGTAGGTAACATTATAGACTTTTCAAACAACTCATCTAATTCATCCTCATTTAAGTTTTC
>CACYRE010000010.1:24312-25401 GCA_902776735.1 uncultured Erysipelotrichaceae bacterium
TATTCCCCATAAAAAATGTATCTCCTCTTTTTACTGTATAATTTTGCATATTTCACCTCAATAAAATATATTATAATGAGATAAAATTAATACTTAATTATATACAAAAAAGGCTTTTAATTTAAAAGCCTTTTTCTTGATTTCCCTGCTTTAATATTACTTTTTTCTTTTTATTGATTCTAAATTTAGGATAATTATAAAATAAAAAAAGAAAATAATCAAAAAGTAATATAACTAATTTTATTAATTATTTAACTAGTCTTTGGGCCTAACCATTTATTAAATTTATCTTTTAAACTATTTAAGAATTCTTTACTTATTATAATTTCTTTATCATTTTCCTCTACTTTTTCTGATCATTGTATTTAATATAATGCCTCATTCTAACAAATGTATCCATTATCCTAATACTAACTTCAGTAGCAACATCTGACTTTAAGATTGTTGCGAGCATATATACACCTTGTTCAACAAATGCCGTATGTCCTTTTCTAGAACCACATTTTGAAGTCGAAATTTTCGACTTCAAAGAATTATATTCTTTATCAGTGATTCTAAATAAATATCTATCTGGAAATTTTTCTGGATTGTTTTTTACTGCTTCATTGATTCTTTTTGTTTCAACATTGTATAATTTAGCCAGATCAGAATCTAACATAACCTTCTTTCCATCAATTTCATAAATCATATTTTCGATGTTTATAACTTCTTTTTCTGCCTCATATTTAACATAAGGATCATTCTTAGAATAAAAACAGATTATTTCAATATTTTATATACTTTTCAAAACTCTTATTTTTCAACGTTTCTTTGTTCAAGTACCGATATGCACTCCACGTGCCATGTCCTGGGACCAAGAACATATCGTTGAACCTTGTTCTAGGTCAATAGAACATGTTCTTAAACTCCTAAAACTAGCATGTTCTAGGGTGAAGATAATGTCATATATGTTGCTATTATTATATATTTATTACTAAAATGTTTTACATAAAATAGTATCATAAATATTACTAATTATCTATACTGCAATTCTTAATAACATCGTTTACTAATTTTTCTCTTTCTATTTTATTTTCTATTTCATTTATT
>CACYRE010000011.1 GCA_902776735.1 uncultured Erysipelotrichaceae bacterium
ATATCAACATCCATTTCAACACCAGTAGATTTTCCTATCCAATTAATTTGTCCAAGTTTAACACGCTCGGCAAAATTAGTTTCATCAAGTCCTTTCAACAAATCTTCTGAATAATTAGACATTCTAAGCATCCATTGTGACTTATTTCTTTGTTCTACCTGTGTTCCACATCTTTCACATACTCCACCAGCAGCATCTTCATTTGATAAAACCATCTTACACTTAGGGCACCAATTAACTGGCATTTCAGCTTTATAAGCCATACCCATCTTATAAAATTGAATAAATTGCCACTGAGTCCATTTGTAATAATCTGGATCAGTTGTTGAAAATTGTCTATCCCAATCAAAAGAAAATCCCAAAGACTTCATTTGATTTCTAAAAGTTGCTATATTTTTCTTAACAACTTCTTTAGGATGTTGATGTGTCTTAATAGCATACTCCTCAGCTGGAGCACCAAAAGCATCAAATCCCATTGGATACAAAACATTATAACCCTGCATCCTCATCATTCTAGCCATTGCATCCTGAGCAGTATAGCTTCTAACATGTCCTACATGTAAACCAGCCCCAGATGGATAAGGAAACTCTACTAAAATATAATAAGGTTTTTTATCAGGATCTTCCTTTGCTTTAAAAGTCTTATGAGCATCCCAATAATCTTGCCATTTCTTTTCAATATTACTAAACTCACTCATTTCATTTTCCTCCTTAAATATAAATATACAAAATGATAACTAACTAAAATAGTCGCAACACTAAAGACCATAGTAGCAATCAACTTTAGAAAAAAATTATCAATTAATTCCATAAAACTAACAATAAGAGCAATATCAAAACTAGAAGTAAAACAACAAATATTTAATAATTTATTATAATTAACTTTATTTAAATCAAATTTATACTTGGCCTGTAAATATTTAACTTCATATATTTCCTTTTCTTTATTACCTTTTTTCTTTTTTATTTTTTTATTCTTATTTCTTTTTACAGGAATAATAATAAATACTTGATAAATAATAAATACAAATATAAAACATAATATAAATAATATTAATTCTTCCATATTTCCTCCAAAAAAAATAGTACCACAAATAAGGACGAATTATCGCGGTACCACCTTAATTATAAGTAAACTTATATCTCTTATTGCTAACGGAATTACCCACTTGCTCAAAAGATAAGTTCATAAATTAAATTAATTTGTTCGCACCAACCACAAACTCTCTTAATAATTTATATTTACTAATACTTCTTTCTCATCACAATACACGATTATTATAACACACAATTAAAAAATATCTATATTTTTTAACTAAATTCATTAATATAATCAAGAAGTCTTAAGAATAAATCAATATACTCTTTAGACAAATTTTTCTTCTTTAACTTCTTTATCGCAATACGTTTCTTTGGAATTTCTAAATTACCAAATATAATGCTATCAATTTCTTCTTTTAAATAAGTATTAATCTTTAAATCCATTAAAATACTCTTAATATCATCATTAATTAGTCTAACAGCATCTATTTCAATATCTTTTCCTTTACAGTTAATAGTAAGTTGCCCTATAGTTGGAACATTATTTATTTCTACTATAAAATCATTACCATCTACATAACTATTATTTTCTAGTTTATCATTATTAAAAAATGTTGTTACCTTATCAGCTTGTTTAGTATTTCTAAATACCATCTTATAATTACGTCTTTCAGGAACAATTCCACTTTTACCATCAATAGATCTAATAATAACAGTATAATTATTTCTTAAATAATTATAGTCGATAGAAGTCTTTAAATAATACCCTTCTTTATACAATGAAGTAATACCATCATCTTCAAACAATGTATAAGTATTAGATACACCCGGAAATATTTGAATTTCTAAATCTGTTGGAAGTCCAATATTATTATAATCGCTTCTATTAGAAAATGGAATTATTGATCCAGCATGAGCAAATACTGGATAGTCATCTTCTTTAAAAAATGATACATATTTTTTATTTCCAGGGAATTTTTTTCCAGTTACTAAATCATACCAAATACCGTCTGGTACAAAGAAACGATGAACAGTTCTGTTCATTATTGGATCCTTAGGTTCTAGTATAGGACATACTAATAATTGTGACCCAAAATAATATTGGTTTCTATATAAATCATCATCATAAACCCACATATAATTATAATAAAAAGGTTGAATTAAAGGAGTACCAGAACGAGTATAATTATAAGCTTCAGTATAAATATAAGGTATTAATCTATGCCTAAGTCGTAAATAATCAGCAGTAATACTTTCTGTTTTAGCATCCCATAACCAAGGCTCTTTTTTATAATACTTTCCACGAGCTCCGTGAAATCTAAGAATTGGTCCAAAAGTACTCAATTGAACATATCTTAAATATAACTCACCATCTTCAATTCCACCATGATTACCACCAACATCATGACTCCACCAACTAACTCCCATATTAGCCGCATTTAAATATAGAAAAGGTAATGCCTTTAAATTCTTCCAACTAATTTCACTTGAACCTCCATAAAGTATAGGATAACGATGTGGAGCAATTAAACCAGATCTTGCTAAGATAAGTGGTCGTTTATTACTATTTCTTCCAGAATCCAAAAACATATAATGATTTAATGACCATAATTTAGTAACATCCAAGTCTCCAGTAGAATCATTCCAAAAGAAATCAACTCCTAAAGATTCTAATGGATGTAAAAACATCTTAAATAAAACATCTAAATATTTAGGATTTAATGGATCAAATTTAATAATACTATTAGGTTGAATCTTTAAAAAATCTGCAGCTTGTTTATAATACTGTTCCATTGGATATATCCCATTAGTTGGATTAACTACAAGACCAACTCTAATGCCCCGTCTATGAAACTCATTTATCATAATTTTAGGATCTTTAAATAATTTATTATTAAATGTAAAGCCTGTCTTTAGCCCTTTTTGATCACCCCAATTTCTAATATGCCAATCATGATCAAAAAGCATAACAGAAAAAGGTATCGTTTTTCTTTCAAAATTTCTTATTAATTCATGAACACTATCATCATTGTAATCAATATTTCTACTCCACCAATTACCTAGAGCATATCTGGGAATCAAAGCTGGAGCACCAGTCATCTTAAAATAATCAAATAATGCTTGTCTAAAATCTTTATCATACATAAAAACATAAATATCAGTATGATTCTGAGGAGGATTACCTAAAGTTCCATCAGGCAAAATAAGTTTACTAAAGCTATCATCAATAGAAACAAATCCATCTAAAGAATACAATCCTTTTTGTAAATTGTCCGGAATATTAACGTCCACACCTACCATATTACCACGCATATTTCTAACTTCCGGATGCCCATAATACCAGTCTTTTTGTCTGTCTCTTTCTTTACTAAGTAATGTAATCTTTAAATTTTTCATTTTATCAATCTTAGTACCAGCAAAAGGCTGTTCCTTAATATAACTAAGAGAAAAATATTTAGTAGTGATTTCCATAATATTAGCGTCTTGTCTTACATAAAAATCAGGCAATCCAACTTTTCTTTTCTTGATTAATTGCGTAGGAGTATCTACAAAAAGCCCTTCTTTTGAATATTCAAGCCTAATTACCCTTTCTGTAATAATAGAAATTCTATAATATTTTCCTTGAATTATAGCTTTTTTATCACTTTTAGCTTTTTGAGCATCAAGTTCAAATTGCTTTCCAAGTGGATACATATTAACACCTTCTTATTCATAACATTTATTTTTTAATAAATTACAAAGTAAAATTTAATTCAAAACTGATTTAAAACCCTCAACTAGAGAAGTAAAATTATCATTAATACCACTAGAATCTTCTACTGAATTACTACTATTTGAACTATCATCATTTGAGTCATCATCCATATCAACAGTATTCAAAACCTTTAAAACCACTTCACAAACACCATTAACAGAAGATTTATTATGTACATTGATAACACCCATACAAATTTTAACAGGAGAATATTCTGTTATATACAAATAACTTACATCAGAGCCAAGTGATAAAGTAAAAATTAAGAATTCTTTTTCACTAATAGTCTTCTTTTCAGATGAAATTACATTATAACCACTATTATTTAACCTACTTTTAATTTCTTCCATATTAGAAGAATATGAATTAAAATTACCATCATTAATTTTAAATGAAAAACTATAAGCTTCATCATCAGAAATATTAATAATATTATTTCCTATTCGATACTCTAGTCCAGCAGGAACTGTTATTTTATAATTATCTATACTTACTTTCTTAGATGTTTTAACTTCAGGAGTTGATGTAGCTGTTGGTGTAGATTTGTTATTTTTATTTGAAAGACCAATTATTAATATTATTAAAGCAATAATTAAAATAAGTCCCAAAATGATATATATGATATTTTTTTTGAATTTAAATCCACTTTTTTCAGTATCTTCATCCTGACTATTATCAAAATCATCAAAATTGTTTTCTTTTCCTTCAACATATTCATCAAAAGAATCATCAAAAGTATCATCTTCATTATTTTCATTATCTTCACTATTAAGATAATAACCACAACTTAAGCATATTTTAGCTCCTTCTCTTACATCAGCACCGCATTTAGGACATTTCACTTTAAAACCCTCCTTATTTATTATTTATCTAAATATTTCACATAATATTCTTCTAGTGTCATCTTATTTTCATATATTATTTTAGCAATTTTCTTACCTACATATCTAAAATGCCAAGGTTCATTACTTATACCTGTAATATCTTCGGCATTTTTTGGAAATCTATGAATAAATCCATATTTATAAGAATTATTCAAAATCCATTGATATTCTTTAGAATTAGAAAATATATTTGAATTCTTACTACCTATATCAAAAGATAATCCAGTTTGATGTTCCGAATAACCTGGTCTCGCAACATATTTATTAACATAATCATCACCATACAAATTTTTATAAGTATCCACAATTCGCTCTTGTTCGCTATAACTACGATAAGCAGAATTAATAACCAAACTCAATCCATTACGAGAAGCATCCTGAGCCATCGCAATAAAAGCATTAACAGCGACCTTATTAGCCTTTAAATCATTACCATTAGAATATTCACTATTTATTTTTTCAAGATTATCTGGTACAAAGTCTTTAGAAAGAAATCTATGTTTATTAATTAACATATCATAAGAAAACTTATTTACACAAACACTATCAGTATAATCTTCTTTATCTAAATTAAGATTAACATATAAAACAACATAATCATTATCTTCCCCCGTTTCATCTGAAAACTTAACGTACCTATCATAATTATCAAGTTTTGCATAATCAATACTAAAAAACTCATCTAAATATTTAACCTTATCTCTCTTAGTAAATCTAGTAACAGCACTATCATCGCCATGTGTTAATATAAGTTCAATATCATCGTTACTATAACCAATTTTAATAAGTTTATTAATATTTTTAATTAAATTCTTTTGCTTTACATATTCTATTCTAGCATATCTATCTAAATATTTTTCATTAAAATATTTACTCTCAAAAGCCGCATTTAAAGTCTTATTTTCTCCTTTCGATAGAACATAATCTTTCTTAAAAGCAAATAATATATTTCGTGATGCTTCTTCACTATAACCATACTTTGTTAAATCAGCTATTTCTTTTCTATAAAAAATAAATATTCCTAATAATATACAAAGTAATATACCAATAAATTTTAAAATATTAATATATCTTTTTTTTAATTTTATGCTTTTAATTTTTTTCAAGAAACACCACCTTATATTAATAATAACATATTTAATGGTAAAAAACTACAAATTATGTTATAATCTTCATGATTTTAAAGGAGAATTTAATGAACAATTTTAAATATTCAAATACAAATAAAAGATATCATACCCTAGATTATTTTTATAAAAATAAATTTCATGAAAAAGTGTTTAAAGTAAGTTTAAATGCTGGTTTTTCTTGTCCAAATCTTGATGGCACTAAAGGATTTGGTGGTTGTATTTATTGCTCAAAAAGTGGAAGTGGTGAATTTGGTGGAAATAAAGAAGACAGTCTTGTAAAACAATTTAATGAAATTAGAGATAGAATGTTAAAGAAATGGCCTAAAGCTAAATACATAGGATATTTTCAAGCCAGGACGAATACTTATGCTCCCGTTGAAGAGTTAAAAAATATATATAAAAAAATACTAAAACAAGATAACGTAATAGGTCTAAATATCGCCACAAGATCAGATTCAATAACAGATGAATGCCTAAATTATTTAGAAGAATTAAATAATAAAACCTATTTAACAATAGAACTAGGTCTACAATCAGCAAAAAAAGAAACTAATAAATTAATAAATAGATGTGAAACTATAGATGAATTTGAAAATATGGTAAAAAAACTAAGAAAAAGAAATATCAATGTAGTAGTACATATTATCAATGGTCTTCCATATGAAACAAAAGAAGACATGTTAAATACAGTCAAATATTTAAATAAACTAGATATTCAAGGTATTAAAATACATATGTTAAGTGTCTTAAAAAATACTCCTCTAGAAAAATTATATAAAGAAAAAAATTTTCATATTCTAACTAAAGAAGAGTATATAGATATTGTAGTAAACCAGTTAGAATTATTAAGAGAAGAAATAGTAATTCATAGATTAACTGGTGATCCTGACCCTAAAGAATTAATTGCACCTACTTGGTTAATAAAAAAATTTTGTGTATTAAATGATATTGATAAAGAAATGGTAAAAAGAAATACTTATCAAGGAGTAAAAGCAAATGCCTTATCTGATAATAATTAATACAATTGAGTTTATTTTAATGGGAATAGATAAAATTCTAGCAATTAAACACAAATATCGTATTCCAGAAATTATATTATTAGATATTTCTATATTTGGTGGATGTTTTGGTTGTATGTTGGGTATGTTAATATTCCATCATAAAATTAGAAAACAAAAATTTCTAATAATTATTCCCATAACTATCATAATTTATCTATTAATCATTTAACTTTACAGAAGAATTATGTTAAATTTTTATAATTTTACTTGACAATTATTGTCTATCTAAAAATATTATATTATAATGAAAACAAAAGATAGGTGATTATAGTGAAGTTAAAAACTAAAGAGTTACAAATGTTAGCTATCATAATGGCTATATGGAGTTTTATTTTAATAGGTAGTGGTATATCTCTAAATAATACTAATAAAACAATAGAAAAAAAAGTTTACACCTTAAGTGTCAAAAAAGAAAAAGTACCAGAATCTCAAGCAAAAATTAATGAAATAAAGTTAAAAGATATTACAATTACCATAAATAACCCAATAAGTGTTAATGTAGAAGATTATCTTGAAAACCCAGAACAAATAGATAAAAACGTTTTAAATAAATTAACATTAGATACTTCACTAGTTAATATTAACCAATTAGGAACCTATCAATATACTATTAAATATAACAAAAAAAAATATATAGCAAATATTATTGTTAAAGAAAAAGAATTACCTAAAGTTGATTTTACTCTAAAAAATCTTGAAATTGCTTTAGGAGACTCCTTATCGCAAAATCCAAGAGATTATATAAACGAAAATTTATCTGACGAAGTAAATAATGCTCTAACCTTAGATTTGTCTCAAGTAATAACTAATGTTGCTGGAACATACCAATATACAATAACATATAAAAATACAACATATACAGCCTATATAACCATTAAAGCTCCAGGTCCAACAGTAATTGGTCCAAATACTGCAAAAGATGACAGCAAAGAAGATAAGAAAACAGAAACTGATACAAAAGACTTAACTACTTCCACCACAACAAATCCAGAAAACTAAAAGTTCACAATAGAGTGAACTTTTTTATTAACTTAATCCAACTATATTTCCATCTATAACATCAATATTTTCATAATTAGGATGCCTAGACAATCCAGGCATTGTCATAATACTACCCAAAAGTACAGTTATAAAACCTGCTCCTCCATATAAATTTATATCTTTAACTGTAACCGAAAAATCTTTAGGAACACCAATTTGTTCTTTATCATCAGAAAAAGAATATTGCGTTTTCGCAACACAAATTGGAAGATTAGACATATTATTTTTTTCAATTAAATCAATTTTTTCTTTAGCTAGATCACTAATTATAACACTACTAGCACCATAGACTTTTATGCAAACATCTTCAATCTTAGAAACAATTGATTCATTAACATCATATAAAAATTTAAAATTATTCGTTTGACAAGAAATAACTTGCTTTGCTAAATCTTCTGCTCCAACTCCACCTAACTTATAAGCATCTGATATGCTAAATTTATAACCAGAATCTAGGCAATGCTTTCTCACAAGTTCTATCTCTGAATCTAGATCTGTAGCAAACTTATTTAAACAAACAACTATATCTACTCCATATTTTTTTAAATTAGAATAATGTTTATCCAAATTTTCAAAGCCTCTTTCTAAAGCATTATAATTTTCTTCTAATATTTTATCTTTATCTGCTCCACCATGATATTTTAAAGCCTTAATAGTTACTACTAAAACTACAGCATCTGGCTTTAAATTACCAACTCGACATTTAATATCAAAAAATTTTTCTGCTCCAAGATCAGCACCAAAACCAGCTTCTGTCACTACGTAATCAGCATAACTTAAAGCAGTTTTTGTTGCAACTATACTATTACAACCATGAGCTATATTAGCAAATGGTCCACCATGAATAATAGTTGGGGTATTTTCTAAAGTTTGTACTAAATTTGGTTTAAAAGCATCTTTTAATAATGCAACTAAAGAACCTTCTAGTTTTAAATCTTTAACATAAACATATTCATCTTTATCATTAACACCAATAATTATATTTCCAAGTCTTTTTCTTAAATCAGAAAGACTACTAGCCAAACAAAATAAAGCCATAACTTCACTTGCTGAAGTAATTGTAAAAGCTTCATGCCTACTACCTAAATCAACATTTCTTAAAGCTCTATCATTTACATCCAAACATCTTTTAAATAAAACTTTCTTAATATTAAGCTCATTACCAAAATAAATATGATTATCTATTGCAGCACTTATTAAATTATTAGCTGAAGTAATTGCATGAAAGTCACCAGTGAAATGCAGATTAATGTCTTCCATTGGAACAACTTGACTATAACCGCCACCAGTTGCCCCACCTTTCATACCAAAAACAGGCCCCATAGAAGGTTCACGTAAAGCAATTATAACATTTTTTTCAAGTTTTTTTAAAGCATCACCAAGCCCAATACTAACAGTTGTCTTTCCCTCTCCCAAAGGAGTCGGACTAATTGCTGTTACAAGAATCAACTTACCTTTAAGATCATCACGAGGACTAATCTTACACTTATATTTACCATATAATTCTATATCATCACTACATATACCAATTTTTTTCGCAACATCACCGATATCAAGCTTTCTACTATTTCTAGAAATATCTATGTCAGTCATCTAATCACCTCAAAAAATATTATAACATAACTAAACTTGTACATTAAAAATAAAATTTTTTTTAAAAATAAAAATTTGCTAAACAAAAAAATATTATCTATATAAAATTATTCACTAAATTAATAAAACTACAATTTTACAAGTAAAAAAATAAATGGTATTATCAATCTCGTTAAGAAAAAAAGGAGGGATTTTTATAAAAAATAAATTAATTTTCTTAATAACAATTATATTTATATTCTTTGGTATATTAAACGTTCATGCTGAAACAGCAAGTTTTTATGAAGGAGAATATATTGATAATATTTATCAAACAAAATATAATACTAATACAAAAGTAAAATATTATCAAAAAGCTCGTTTCTTCCGAAGAAGTGGTGACAACCAACCAGCATATTGTCTAGAACCATTTAATATGTTTAAAAACACTACTTATACATCAACCATAACTCCTAGAAAGTTATCTAGTGAACAAATAGACCGAATAAAAAAACTCATATATTATGGTTATGGTTATGCAAATCATACTGAAAATAAATGGTATGCTGTAACTCAGTTAATGATATGGCAAACTGCAGAACCAGGAGGTAACTATTATTTTACAGATAAATTAAATGGCAACATGACAAATTTATATTGCGATGAAGTAAGTGAAATAAATAATTTAATAGAATTAAATAATATTAAACCATCAATTATTAACAAAGACTATTATTTTGTTGAAAATACAGTAAATAGAATAACTGATACAAATCATGTTATAAATCTATATCAAAATAATAGTAATAATTTTATATTAGATGGAAATGATGTAATAATAAAAAATCTACCTAAAGGAGACTATGATATACCATTATATAAAAATAATACAAATCATAAAAAACCAATTTTATTCTATCAAGCTGAAAATACACAAAATCTTGTAAATCTAGGAGATATAGAAAACGAAGAATATCATTTTAGAGTACATATCATAAATACTAAAATACAAATAACTAAAATTGATAAAGACACAAACTCTATAGAATCACCATCTCCATCAGCTAGTCTTAATGGAGCAATATATGAAGTAACTGATTCTAATAATAATATAATAAGCAAATTAGAAATAAAAAATAATGTAGCAGAAATAAATAACTTACCATTTGGCACTTATTATTTAAAAGAAAAAAAAGCCGGAATTGGTTATACTCTAGATAATGAAATACATAAAATAACTATTTCTAAAGATAATCCAATCATAGATTTAATTTTAACAAATAAAATAATAGAAAAAAAGATAACTATTAATAAACAATATGGTTCTAATAATAATTTTCAATCAGAAAAAGACATATCATTTGAGATATATAATGAGAAAAATAATCTAGTAAAAAAAATCACAACAAATGAAAATGGATCATGTGAAATAATACTACCATATGGCAAATATACAATAAAACAAGTAAATTCAACTCCTGGTTATACCAAAATAAATCCATTTGAAATAAACATAGATAACAGCTTAGAAGAAACAATAAGTCTAAAAGACTATCAAATACCAATTGACACAGACTTTAAAGTGCCTGTTCCAGATACACATACAAGTATCTTTAAATATATATTACAATTAATTATCACATTACTTTTAATAATATGTTGAAAAAACCAACAATTTTATTTACTCTTTTATTATTAATTATATTAAGCATCATATTAACACCAAACAATAAAACTAAATTAACTAATATTTCTCCAAAAAACTATGAATATATGACACTAATCATCAACAATATAAATTTAAAAGAAAAAATATATAATTTAAATGATAAAAGAAATAATATTGAAGAACATGTAACCATTTTAAAAGAGTCAATAATGCCTGATAAGAATAATAGTATCTTATTCATCGCAGCCCACTCTGGAACAGGAAAAATAGCTTATTTTAATAGATTAAATGAACTAAAAAAAGGAGATAAAGTTATTCTAATCTTTCATAATAAAACCATAACATATATAGTCAAAGATATTTGGGAAGAGAACAAAAATGGTTATATTAATGTAAAAAAAGATACTAAAAATCAATTAGTTTTAACAACATGTTCACCAAATAAAAAGAATAAACAACTTATTATTAATTGTATAGAAAAAGACTAATAAACTAACTAGTCTTTTTCTTTAATATTTCTAAAGCACCTTGTAATTGTGAATCATTTTCATAACTAGGTTTCATCAAATAATCTTGAGATTGTTTAAGTTCTACATCCGGTTTAATACCAACTTTATTTATATTTTTTCCTTTTGGTGTTAACCATTCTTCAATTGTATATTTTATACTTGTACCCGTACTTAACTTAATTGTTTGTTGAACAGTACCCTTTCCATAAGTATTAGTACCAACAACCATACAATTTTTATAATTTTCTTTAAAAGATGCTGTAATTATCTCAGCAGCAGAAGCACTTTCTTCATTAACTAAAATAACAATTGGATATTTTTTGCTAATATTTCCTGTAGCATATACCTTTTTAGTTTTATTTTTATCTCTAACTTGATATAATACAATTTTTTTATCAAAAAACAAACTTAATATTTCCTTAGTTTGAGATAAATGTCCCCCAGGATTATCTCTTAAATCAATTACTAAAGAATCAATATTCTGCTTCTCCAATTTATCCAAATTTTTCTTAAATTGTTCATACGTATTACTAGCAATTATATCTACATCAATATAACCAATAATTTTATTATTTTCCTTAAATATATCACTAGTAACACTTTCTATCTCAATTAATTTTCTAACAACCGAATAAGTCTTAACAGTATCTCCCCTCTTTACCTTTATTTTAACTTTAGTATTTTTTTTACCATTAACTAATTTAGTTAAATTATTTCCATAAACACCCTTAGTATCCTTACCATCAACGCTTAAAATAACATCATCTTTTTTTAAACCAGCTTTAAAAGCAGGTCCATTTACATCAACTTCTACTATTTTATTATATTCTCCATCAAATAAAACAGACACTCCAATACCTATAAAACTACCATCAACACTTTTAGTAAAATCTTCTGTTGCTTCATCTCCCATATAATTAGAATAATTATCACCCAAAGAATCAATCATTCCATTAACTGCCCCATTTACCAAAGTATCTTCATCAATATTGTCATAATAATTATCTTTAATTGAATTATAAGTATTAATAATTTCATTTAACTTATCATCATTATATATAGATTTATTAGTATAAGTTAATAAACATCCTACTATAATACCAAAAATCATCGCAATCAAAATAATTACAATAACTTCAAAAATAGAAAACTTAGAATCATCATCTAAATTATTTAACAACTTACATTTAATCTTTTTCACAAAACATCATATCCTAAAAATATAATAACATATTATTAAAGAAAAAAGATATATCTAACTTAAATAATTAGAAATATCTTCACTTCCCTCAATATATTCTTCAACTTTATTATTACCAAATTTAATAAGAGTAGGTCCATTTATTTTCATCTCACTAGCATTACTTGGATTAGTATTCGAACTTGTACTAGAATATTTACTATTAAATGGACTATTCATATTAACAGTATAAATAGTTAAATGATCAGAACTATTCTTATAAGTATTCACTAAACTACTCATTTCATTATTAATATCTTTATTACTCTCATCATAATAAAGAACTAAATATTCTCCATCACCCATTGAAAAACTTCTACCAAGAATAATTTCATCATAAGAAATAGTTGCTGAAGTCTTCTTAGTATCTGAACTTTTTTTAGAATTATTTTTAGAATTATCTTTAGTTATAAAAACCGTTAAAAAGTAAAATGCACAAAAAATAACTGCTATAATACATACAAGTATAATTCTATTTTTAACATCAGGATCAATTAATTTTTTGGAAGACATTAATCTTCTTTCTCTTCTTAATTCTTTCTTTAATTTTCTAGAGTCTTTTTTAAAACTTTTTTTATCTATAGTTGACTCTTTTTCAACTACATTTACTTTTTCATAATTTGCTGCATTTTTTTTACTATTATTATTAACATTTTTAGTTTTATTTATCTTTTTATTTTTAATTTTATTTTCATCAGTATTTTTCTTATTTGCCATATTTATCACCAAAAACATTATAACACAAAGGCTTTAATGATGTCTATTACTTAAGTGAAGATACATTTCCAATAGATCTCGCTACTTCAACCATCTCATCTTTACTCATAACATCACTTACTAAATAGTATTCTTTATTATTACTCTCCCACGATAAAGAATTATCTGTCATAACACCTAAAGTATCAATTAATTGAAATGGTTCGCCTGAAGAAGGAATAATCGTAAACTCATCAAAAACATCAGATGTTTCTTCCACCAACAAGAAAGACTTTTCACCATCATAAGTCATAATAACTCTCTCACCAATATCCTTATTTACCTTCTCCTCATTAACAAGCTTTGTACCACTTGGTAAAAATAAAGGATAAATAACATCATCTATACTACTAACATTACCTGTATTTTTTGAAGAATTATCATTATTTGTATTACTTTTTTTATTAGTATTTTCATTTTCACTATTATTAGAAATTGTATTATTACCAATAACACTATCTAAACTAAAATAATTTTTACCAAACTTTGGATTAAACTTAATACTATCAAATATCATAGTTATAACAGCAATACCATCATTATCATAGACAGTAGCTTTTTTTATATTTAACTTTTTACCAAACTCTAACTTCTGTTTAACTAAATTACTATTATTAGAATAATTAACCTTTGTACTAATTATATATTTATTATTCTCTTTTTTAAATTTAGTCTTCTCATCATTTTTAATATCATTACTAATTGCATTTAATAAATATACTTGAGAATTATTATATGGCCAATCGCTTTGAAATTTAAAGCTTTTATTAAGCGATGGCGTAACAACATAAACTCCCTCATCATTTTTTAAGATTACCTGTACATGATTATTTGCCAAATTAGTCAATATTACTTTATAATATTTATCTTTTTTATAACCAACTTCAACATCGTAATTATAAATATCATCATTATTAGTTATAGATAAATTACCTTTTAATTTATATCCATTAGAATCACTATATTTGTTAATTACAGTTTTCTTAATATTTTTACTACTAGAACAGCCAGTTATAAATAAACAACCCATTAACATAATTATAAATATCTTTTTCAAAAATAACTCCTCCATTCTAATATTATTTATGAAAAAGAATAAAAAATATTACAAAAATAGAGAACTATATAGTCCTCTATTGTTTCTTAGAAATTACAACTTTTACTTTCTTAGTCTTTGACGCATAAGATAATTTTAAATCTGTTCCAGTAACATGTACTTCTACTTCATGAGTTCCTTCACCATATCCATTCAAATCAACATAAGCAGTAATATCGCTTTCTTTTAATCCATTCAAGACATCTGAACTTCCTGTTACAACCACATCTACTTTATTATCTTCATCCGTTGCTGCATTTGCAACCAAACCATCTCCAATATTTCGTGTAGTAATTGGAACATCATCAAACTCTTTAGTAGTCGAATCATCTACAATTACCTTAACAGTTAATGTCTTAGAACTTAAATCAGTTATTCCTTTTGGTTTGGTCAAAGTAATATTAAATTCCTTATTACTTTCAAGTCCACTAACATCTAATTCTACTTCAAATTGTTCAATCTTATCAATAGCAGACTGTGAACCATATACTGTTATTTTAGAAAGACTTGTTTCTATAGATTTAATTGATTTACCAAAAGCAAGTGATCCCTTAGGTACAACTCTAATTGGTACTTCTTTACTAGGAGAAGTAATTGTAACTTTTGCTGTTACAGTTTTTGGAACAATTTCAACATCATTAACAACTTTTCCATCATTATCATAAGCAACAAGAGGTACATCCTTTACAGTAATCTCTCCAGCTTTTGGATTAGGAATATTATCAACATCAAGTAAAGCTTTTACAGATGCCACCTTATCCAACTTATATTGGGCACCCTTAATAATAACTTCTGACCTATCAAGTTCAACATTACTAATATAAAGTTTACTATCTAAATTATCTTGATGTAAAATATCATAAGATAAAGACTTATTTTCACTAACTTTTTCATATATTGTAACTGTAACTGTAGAAGGATCCAATTTATAATCAAGTGACTTTAATCTCTGAGTATATTTCAAAGTTACTCTATGATTGCCAGGTTTTAATCCAGTTAAATCAACTGAAACTCCTTTAGAAGGTGATTGCTTTGCCAAAAAGATATGCCTTCTCTGACCAATTAAAGTTATATCAACAGTTTTAGGTAAACCTTCAACAACATATAATTCTTCATTATAAACAGCAGTTACTGGCTGATCATATAAAATTTCAGCATATTGATCAATCATTACACTAGATTCATTATCAACAAAAACAAAAACTGCAAAGGCTAAAATTAAACTAAATATCAACAAAGTAGATTTCTTACCAGCAAGTCTATCAATATATTTAGTAAAATTCTTAAAAAAGTCCATTATTTTTAATATTAGTTTTGTAATTGGAGTAATCAACCATTTATCAAAGAACAAACCAATATGACGAAAAAACATTCCTATACCTTTACTTATCTTTCTCATATATCTCTTCCTCATCCATATTATCTTCATCATCTTCATCATAATTTGTATCTTGTTTAGGTTTTAATTCATCTATTAACATCATTCTTACATCATCAAGTGATAAGTTATATAACATTTCACCCTTTAATGCAATAGACACTTTACCTGTTTCTTCAGACACTACTAAACATATAGCATCAGTTTCTTCAGACAAACCAAGAGCAGCCCTATGCCTTGTACCAAGTCTCCTATTTAACTTTGGACTACTACTAGTTGGAAAAACAGCTCCAGCACAAGTAATTCTATCTCCTTGAATTATAACACCACCATCATGTAATGGATTTCCTTCATAAAAAATTGCTATTAACAAGTCACTTGTTAAATCAGCATAAATTTTCTTTGCTTTATCAATATAATTACCTAAACTGACATCTCTTTCAATAACAATTAAAGCACCTATTCTTTCTTTTCTCATATAATCAACAGCATTAACAATTTCATATACAACATGTTCTCTCTCATCAACTGTCAAAACTTTATGTCTACCCAACAATTGATTACGACCTAGTTGTTCCAAAATAGTCCTAATTTCAGGTTGAAATATAACTACAATCGCAATAGGACCCCATTGAATTATATAATCAAGCAAATAACCAACAGTAACTAAATTAAGCCATTTACTTACTAATTTCAAGATTATAACAAATATTAAACCTTTAACAATTAAAGACAATTTAACATTATTTTTAATATTCTTAAGTATAAAATAAAATATTAACCAGACTAATGAAATATCGATTATTTTTCTAATAACAGTTAACACATCAGATAGAGTTATTACCATGCATTCATCTCCTCATATTCAAGCATAAAATCAAAATATATTAACTAATTTAATATACTACAAACCCCATACCAACAATATAATAATAACATCTTATAAATAATTTATCAACCATGAACAAATTAAATTACTAAGAAAAAAATAACTATAAACTAAAATAAAAGTGTTAAAGAACAACCAATAACACTTTATAAAACTAATATTTATTTTTAAATCTTTTTGCTCTATTATTCTTAGCTTTTATTTTTACATCATTATTTATTACATGAGAATTAACAATTTTATTCTCTTCTATTTTAGAAATTACACTAAAATTTATTTTTTTATCTTCTTTAGAAGTAGATAAAACTTTTACTTTCAAGATATCCCCAACAAAATAATTATCAAATCCATCAATTGAAACAAGTGAATAACTATCAGAACTATAAACATATGAACCCTTCAAATCCCTTGTTTTGACAAAGCCTTCTATTAAATTATCCAACTCAATAGTTAATCCCCTATCACTTATTCCTGTAACAATACCATTAAACTCTTCTCCAATATGTTCTCCCATATATTCAGCACATTTCAATCTTAATGTTGCATCTTCTGCATCATCTTCAGTTTTCTCCATTTTAGATGACCAAACTCCAATTTCAGGAAGTTTTTCTTTCCATTTATTAATCTTTTTAGTATCACCATTCAAAACATCTTTCAAATCTCTATGAACAGTTAAATCTGGATATCTTCTAATAGGAGAAGTAAAATGAAGATAATTTTCTTTTGCTAAACCATAATGACCTATATTATTAGGACTATAAATAGCTCTAGAATTACATCTAATTAACATATATGTAAGCAAATTTGATAGTTTATCAGAAGAATTAGCATGCGCAACTAATTCCTGCATCAACTCTCTATTTTCTGCAATTTCTTCTCCTGTAATATTCATGCCAGATTTAAAAGAATAATTAATTGCTGACAAAAACATCAAGTAATCATTTAATTTTTCTGAATTAGGAACGTCATGAATTCTATGTAAACATGGAAAACCATTTTTAACTATAAACTTATCAATTGTTTCATTTGTAAGTAACATATACTCTTCTATTAAATTTTCTGCTAAATCTTGTACTCTCTTAGAAAACCCAACAACTTTACCATTATCATCTAAGATTACTTTAATATCTGGTCTGTTAAATTCAATAGCTCCATTTTTAATCCTATTTTTTCTAAGTACTAAAGCAAGCTTATTTAAATTTCTTAAAGTTTCAGTATATTCTTCATATTCAGGATCAACAATACCTCTTTTTAAAATATCATTTACTTTTTCATAAGACATTTTTATTCTTGATTTTATAACACTAGGAGTAATTCTATAATTTATTAACTTACCATTAGGATTAACTTCCATAATACATGACATAGCAAGTCTTTCTACTTCAGGATTTAATGAACAAATTCCATTAGATAATTCATGAGGAAACATTGGTATAACTTTTCCAACTAAATAATTACTAGTTCCTTTCCTCCTAGCATCCATATCAAGAGGGGAATCTTCTGGTATATAATATGAAACATCAGCAATATGAACACCAATTTGATAATTACCATTAGAAAGCATGGTACAAGAAACTGCATCATCCATATCTTTTGTATCAGATCCATCAATAGTAAAGATTTCCCATTCCGTAAAATCTTCTCTTCCTATTTTATCAATATCTCTAACCTTAGTTGGTATTTTTTTTATTTGTTCTAAAGATTCTTTACTAAATTGATCATCTATTCCTAATTTAAATGCTTCCCATAAAACTTCTTCTTCAGGGTCATCTTTATGATTAAATACTCTTGCAACCTTACCTATATAAAAATTATCAGCACTTTGTCCGGTAATATCAACTGCTACCCTTTGACCTTCTATTCCACCATCAGGTAAAGCAATATTAATTGATTGCTTTTTCTTATCAATTGGTCTTAAAAAATAATTTGACCCTATTCTATATACTTCTCCAACCATATTTTCTAAATGTCTATTTATGATTTTTGTAATCTTAGAATTATTATCCCTACTATCAACATCAATCATAACAATATCTCCATCAATTGATCCTTTAGAATTTTCTTTAGAAATAAAATAATTTTTTTGCGTAACATGTTTTTCCCCATTATCATCAACATATTGCGAAATAACATTTACTCTTCCATTACCATTTTTATCAGAATAAAATTTTCCTTTTTTAAAAGATGTTTTACTCATTAAAATATATTTACCATTAGGGCTCAAATATAAGCTATAATTTGAAACACCCTTAGCTAAAATTTTTTTAATTTCTTCTTTTTTCTCTTCATTCAACGCAAAGCTTTCTTCATCATTGCCCATAATTTTTTCAACCTTAGAACAAATACTATCAAAAGAAATTGGCTTTTTTGCTTTTTTTAATACCAAATAAACATAATCTTCCATTAAATAATCCCCCAACAAAAATATTTACATATAGA
Organism: uncultured Erysipelotrichaceae bacterium; assembly: GCA_902776735.1. Lineage (GTDB taxonomy): Bacteria > Bacillota_I > Bacilli_A > RF39 > UBA660 > UBA3789. Next base: position 19,461 of record CACYRE010000011.1, read on the forward strand.
ATATCACAAAAAAATTAAAAAAAAAAGACTTAGTCTTTTTCAAATTCAATATGTCCAAGTAGAATACCAATGTTAATTATTCCACATATACCTACTATTGTATAAATAGTTCTAGTAAAAAATGTACCATCACCAAATATCATAGCAACTAAATCAACATCAAATATTCCAATTAGTCCCCAATTAATCGCTCCAATAATTGTAAAAACTAATAATATTTTTTGTAATGTTTCCATATTATCTCCTCCTAATTATATGATTTCCAAAAAAAATAAAAATTATACAAAAAAGATAGAGAATTCTCTATCCTATTCTTCTAACAGATAAAATTGTTGTATTTGAGCCACTCAACCACTTACTAACATTACTCAAGATAACACCTTGAGAAGGATTAGCCGCATGAATCATCAAACCATTTCCAACATACAATGCTGAATGAGTAACAACCCCATTAGAATAACCCCAACTTAGAATGTCACCAGGTTGAACATCAGAATAGCTTATTCCAACACCATCATTGATTTGTGTTGAAGCGCTTCTACTTACCGATTTACCAACACGTGAGTAAACATATTGAACAAACCCACTACAATCAAATGCAGATGGTCCATTTGCTCCACTTTGATATGGGTAACCTAAATAAGAATAAGCAATTTTAACTATTTCATTTCCACTCACATTATCAGGCACATCTACATTACTACTTACTCTAGCAGTAACAGTACTATTTACAACAGGTTTAGCCTTAACATTTAATGTAAAATTAGAAACACTCTTATTACCAGATTTATCAACAGCTGTAACAGTAACTTCATGAGAGCCAACCTGAGTTAAATCATCATGACTAACAGAATAATAACCTAAATTACTATCTTGAACATTATCAACTAAACTCAAATCACCATCAATAGTATCATTAACAGATAATATATTAGAATTAATATCAAAGCTATCTCCTTCAGTTATTGATACAGCATCTTTATCAATTTTTATAACAGGTGCTACAGTATCTACAACATTAACAATAATAGGAACTTCCTTTATTATATTATCTTTCTTTACTTCAAGAACAACTTCTTGTTCTCCTAATGTATTAATATCAACATCTTTTTTTATTGATACTATATCTCCTTCAACCTCTTTTACAATCTTATTTATATCATAATTAGCACTTCCATACTCAATAGATGCAGTATCATCAACAACTACCCTTATACTTTTATATACAGAATAATTATGATATAAGTAGCATAATATCATCATAAAAAATGACAATGTCACCAAAAGTAAAACTCTCGACGACCCATCAACTTTTTTCATAAATTGTCTTCCTCCCTGAGTGCCAAATATTGTAGCACACTATAAATTAAATGTCAAAAAACTACTCACCAAGCCCTTGATAATCTTGTCCTAACATCTTATTCTTTTCATCTAATTTTGTTTGACTAACTTCTTCCATTATGTACCAACCTCTTCTAAACATAAGTAAATAAAGTCTCCTTTGCATATCAGCAATATCTAAAAATATATCTCGATAAATTGAATATAACCATTCATTACTTGCTTCAGTCATCGCAAGACAATAATTTTTTTCCATTTCTTTTAATGTGCTAAGTAAACTAGTTGCAAAATCCTTATCATTCAATCCAAGACCTGTAGGAACTTCAACCTTAGTATTACAAATTTTACTCATCAATATCACCTCCAGGATTAGTAATAATACTTAAAACAGTATTCATATTATCATCAAATGTTTGACAACTTTCATTAAAAAAATCTTTTAACTCGATATCAGTCATACTCTCAATATTATTATATGCACACTTATATGCTATATAATTCCATTGAAACATATCACTCAAATAATCTAAATCTTTACCCGTAATAACATTTACAGGAACTTCATTTAATTTTTCCATTTTATCCCTCCAAAATTATTATGGAAATAAAAACTAATTTTATACATGCATTTTTATTTTAAATATCTTTTGCTACAATTAATGTATTAATAAACACATAATTCTAATATAAATAAAATTATGTATTTTATCTTTTCTTCCATTTATTTTCTTTTTTTCAAATAAAAACGTTGAAATAACAACGTTAACTACATAATGGTATAGGTGAATAAGTCATTTCAAACTTTTCTCACAAATTAGTAATATGATAGCTAAATAATATTTTACGAAAATAAATTCAATTATAAATGCATTCTAAAATTTAAATAAATTATTTTCATTAATATTTACTTCAGGACTATATAATTTTTTATAAAGAAAAGATGTTTTTATCAATTCATAGCAAACAAAAAAATCAATTCCATTTCTAGAATTGATATTTATTTAAAGCCAGACACATGTCCAACCAGATTCCTCTATGGTGGAGCTGAGGAGAATTGAATACATAAACCTCTACAAGTTTAGTCAACTAATTATATTCATATGTCTATCAAGTAATTGACGACCAAATAAACATACTAGTCAAAAAATTCTTTCTATTCCTAAGACACAAGAATAGCTATAACCTATAAAATGAACCTCTAAATATTCCTAGGTAAAAATAAGTAGAAGCGCTGACCTTAAATTAAGATTAGGCAAAAGCTACTGCTTGGTTTGCACCAAATAAAGTAGCTACAGCATTTTTAATTTTATTTGCATTTATTTTTTTGTGTTCGTAACGTGAACATTCGACTTGCCACCTATGCTCAACTATTCCCGTCGAAACCAAATCAGCCCCATGAATAAATTATATCATAGAATGCTAAAAAACAAAAGGAATAATTTTAATTGGTAAATATTGTAAAGTGTTGCAATTGCAACATAATATTTTAAACAAATAATATATAATTAATATGCTCTAAAAAAGAGAAGTTATTCAAAATATGTAAAGTAAAAAGCAAAGCAAACAATTTTTTATACTTATATGAATAACTATTGATATAATATGATTCGGAGGTTGATTAAATGAATGAATGGAGAAATTTTAATAAAGGAAAATGGTGTGATGAAATTAACGTAAGTGACTTCATTAAAAATAATTATAAACCATATACGGGTAATGAAAGCTTTTTAGTTGGACCAACAGATAAAACAAAAAGAGTTCTAAAAGTATATGAAGATGTTTGTAAAGAAGAAGTAAAAAAACACGTTATTGACATAGATGTTGATAATCCAGCAGGTATTAATTCATTTAAACCAGGTTACATTTGTGAAGATGATAATGTAATCGTAGGTTTACAAACAGATGAATTGTGTAAAAGAGAAACAGTTCCTAAAGGTGGACTAAGAATGATTTATGATGAATTAGACGCCTATGGATATAAAATGAATAAAAACTTAGATCATTTTCTAAAATCAAATTTATTCAAATCACATAATGATGGTGTTTTTGATGCCTATACTGCAGAAATTAGGAAAGCAAGACATGTTAAATTATTAACTGGTTTACCTGATGCTTATGGACGAGGTAGAATAATTGGTGATTATAGAAGAATAGCTCTTTATGGAATAGACAAATTAATGGAAGAAAAGCAAAAAGACTTCAATAATATGAAGATAAATGTAATGGATGATGAAACAATCCGTCTTCGTGAAGAAATATCTATGCAATATAGGGCTCTAAACGAAATAAAAGAAATGGCTAAAAGCTATGGCTTTGATATTTCAAAACCAGCAACAAATGCTAAAGAAGCAGTTCAATGGACATATTTTGGCTATCTTGCAGCAATTAAAGAAAACAATGGTGCTGCTATGTCACTAGGGAGAGTTGACGCTTTCTTTGATATCTATTTTGAAAGAGACTTTGCTGAAGGAAAACTAACAGAAAGTGAAGCTCAAGAAATCATAGATCAATTTGTCATTAAATTAAGAGCCGCAAGACACTTAAGAACACCAGAATATGATGAATTATTCTCAGGCGATCCAACATGGGTAACATGTTCACTTGGTGGAATGACAGAAGACGGAAAAACAATGGTTAATAAAACTTCTTTCCGTATTGTCCATACTCTTGAAAATCTAGAAAGTGCTCCAGAACCAAACATGACAATACTTTGGGCTGATAAATTACCAGAACCTTGGAAAAAATACTGTGCTAAGATTAGTATTGCGACCGATTCAATTCAATATGAAAATGATGATATTATGCGTCCAGCTATGGGAGACGATTACGCTATTGCATGTTGCGTTTCTGCAATGCGCGTAGGAAAAGATATGCAATTCTTCGGAGCTCGTTGTAACTTAGCAAAAGCTCTATTATACACAATTAATGGTGGATATGATGAAAAAAGAAAAGAATTAGTAATTCCTGGCTTTGAAAAAATGACAGATGAATATCTTGATTATGCTAAAGTTAGAAAAGAATATTCAAAGATGTTAAAAAAAGTTGCTAAAATCTATAGTGATGCTATGAATATAATTCACTACATGCATGATAAATATGCTTATGAAGCAAGTCAAATGGCTCTACATGACACTTATGTTAATAGATTAATGGCTTATGGTGTTGCTGGATTCTCAGTTGCAGTTGACTCCTTATCAGCAATCAAATATGCTAAAGTAAAACCAATCAGAGGAGAAGATGGAATAACTACAGACTTTGAAATAGTAGGAGAATATCCACAATATGGAAATGATGATGATAGAGTTGACAAACTAGGAGAAGAATTATTACAAGAATTTTATGACGATTTATCAGAACATCCTTGCTATAGAAAAGCTCATCCAACACTTTCAGTATTAACAATCACATCAAATGTTGTTTATGGAGAAAATACTGGAGCAACTCCAGATGGAAGAAAAGCTGGCGTACCATTTGCTCCAGGAGCTAACCCAATGCATGGAAGAGACAAATCAGGAGCTATTGCTTCTCTTAACTCCGTTGCTAAACTAGACTGGACTAAATATTGCCGTGATGGTATATCTAATACATTCTCAATAGTACCAAACTCACTTGGAACAAACGAACAAGAAAGAATAGATAACTTAGTTCAATTAATGGATGGATATTTTGGACAAGGAGCTCACCACTTAAATGTTAATGTCTTAAATAGAGAAACATTAATAGACGCCATGAATAATCCAGATAAATACCCACTATTAACAATTAGAGTATCAGGCTATGCTGTAAGATTTAATAAATTAACAAGAAAACAACAAGAAGAAGTAATCTCAAGAACATTCCACGAGAAAATGTAATATGGAAGCATCAGTAAACTCTATTGAAACATTTGGCCTAATTGATGGTCCAGGTATTAGAACAGTAATATTTTTAAATGGTTGCAAACTAAGATGTAAATTTTGTCATAATCCAGAAACATGGTTAAAAAAAGAAAATAATTATTCCGAAGAAGAACTATTAAAAAAAATTCTTCGGAATAAACCTTATTTTAAAAATAATGGCGGCGTAACATTCTCAGGTGGAGAACCACTACTACAATACGATTTTTTAGTAAGTATTTGTAAAAAATTAAAAAAAGAAAACATTCATATTGCTATAGATACAGCTGGTATTGGAAATGGAGATTATAAAGAACTATTAGAAAATATTGATATGGTTCTATTAGACATAAAAGCTATCACAAAAGAAAGTTATCTAGATATAACAAGATTATATGGAAAATTTAGCTAAATTTCTACATAAAAATATTAAAAATATCAAAAGAATAGACTTCTTACCTTTCCATACATTAGGTTTTACAAAATATGAAGAATTAAAAATAGTTAATCCATATAAAAATAAACCAGCTATGGATAAAGAAAAAAGTGATGAATTATATAAATATTTTATATCTAAATATAAAGAAAACAAGTCATAAAACTTGTTTTTATTTATAATTTTATCTATCTTAAATTATATTTATAGTATTACTTCTTACCACGACATACCCCAATTAAAACTTTAAGTTTACTATCTTTAAAATATACCTTTAAAGGAACAATGGTTAATCCTTGAATATCGATATCTTTACTTATTTTTTTTATTTCTTTTTTATGAAGTAATAATTTTCTATCTCTTGTTTCATTATGATTAAATAAATTTCCCTCTTTATATTGTCCAATAAACATATTAAGTAAATATACTTCGCCTTTTCTAATTATTCCATATGAATCTTTTATATTACAAGAACCATTTCTAACAGATTTAATTTCTGTTCCTGTAAGAACAATTCCTGCCTCATACTCATCAATGACAAAATAATTAAATCTAGCTCTTTTATTAACAATTTCCAAATCTATCACTCCCCGGATAACCCCCAAACTAAATTAGGATATCTTTCATTGACAATATTTTTATATTTTTCATAATAATTAGTATAACCATTTAATTCATTATCAGTCAATTTTGGATAAGGAACTACTTTAAAATTATGATTTACACCTCTTATAAGTTGAGCCTTTGGTTCAATTACACTATTAGTTACAGAATTATCTATATCAACATGCTTATTTAAAGTTACTTCCATAGCTAAACCAGTAAAATTATCTATATCATTTTGATCGCTTACAAAATTACCTAATGAATAAATAACAAAAGTTTTATTATTATTTATATATTCAACAGTCTGTATTACATGAGGATGAGCTCCTATTATTAAATCAACACCTAATCCTGATAAATAATTAGCTATCTCTTCTTGTTTAGCATCTACGTTAAATGAATATTCTGTTCCCCAGTGCATCGCAACAATTACAAAATCAACCTTATCTCTAACAGACTCAACATCAGCCTTTGCACATCTGCTTTTGCTTTTTCAGGAGAATAAATATTATCTAAGTATTCTTTTCCAGCAGGAGGTTCCAATCCATTAGTCCATATCGTATAAGAAATAAAAGCATATTTAATATTATTTACTTCATATACTTTACTAATAGATGCCTGCCTTTCTTCTTCA
>CACYRE010000012.1:0-16058 GCA_902776735.1 uncultured Erysipelotrichaceae bacterium
CGACTATTATTTATAGGTCGTTCTTTTGTATTAAATTGAAATCCTTATTGTCTCTGTTTGTTTAGGTTGTAATAAATTAGTGACATCTTGTCCTTTAGCAACTGTATTAAATATTTTTCTTTTTTGTGAATTGTTTGATTGTGAATAAAGTTCTGAAATACTTCTCTTTGTGTCATCATCATACATAGTTGATTCAGATAATATTTTATTAAAGTAATAAGTTTTATCAACTACAACAAGTGGTATATCAAATTCACTTGAGGCTTTCATACAATCTTCAAAATATTTAGCTTTCAAAATTAAATCAACATACATATTTGCCATATCGTTTAATTGAATTCCTTGATTATTTGCAGTTTGAGCAATTAGTTCCTTATATTTTACTAAAAAATCTTTTATTTTTTTTCTATCTCCAAGTTGTTGTAATTCTCTTTTATCTTCGTCAGTAATAAATGATAATTGATTACTATATAAGTTATTCATAAAGTTAAAGTTTTCAGGTTCCATGGAATCTGCCATCATTATAATATAATCTGGTTTTCTTTTAAAATTTTCATTCCTAGATTTGTTAGTATTTCTTCTTTCTATAACAATTTCATTATAGCCATCATTCACAATTTTTAGCATTTCTGATGGAACAAAGAATCTAGCTCTATCTCCATTGCCTTCTTGTAATTCGCGAGATCCATCATAGGCATTAGCATATCTACCAATTGAATCAATATCAGTGTTACCCATACCCATAATATCTCCGTTTTCTAATGAATCGAATCCAAAAATAATATTTCCTTGAGCCCTCAATGAAAATATTCCTTTTTCATTAATATAACTACAAGCAACAAAATGATCTTGTAATTGTGGTCTATCTAGCCAATCATTTCTATAATTTTTATCAGTAACATCAGAAGCTAATGAACATGAACCAACACAATGAATAAAAAAATTGAAATTTACTCTTGGAATACATACTTGTATATTTTTTCCATTATAATTAATTTGATTCATTATATTATCTTTTGGACCATATATTTGATTTCTTTCATCAATTCTATAAAGTGATTGAGAATACAATTCTGTGTATTTACTTCTTAAATATTGTTCTAAAGGAATTTCACAATCATATAATTTAGAATCTTTTATATTATTATAAATAGTAGCTAATTCATCTACATTATTGCAATCAACAATTTTATTGATTAAAACTAAATAATTATATATTTGTGATGGTAACTCACTATTTTTTAAATCATCAAGCACATTGCTGTTATCATTTCTATGACAATATTTAGAATCAATATATACAGCTTCTTTTAAATCTACATTAAATATTGCTTTTAATAATGAATCTTTATTTGAATTTAAATCATTTGAATTAAAATTATTAACAAACGCTTGTTTTTTTAATATATCATATTTTCTTAATTCATCCATGTTTGTAATTTTATACTCGTTGTTAGGAAGTTGTATTACACTTATTAAATCTTTTAAATCATGTTCTGAAATACTTTCAATATTAATAGTGTTAATTAATTCAGAATAATCTGAGATATTATTTATAATACTAACTACCATTAGTGAAATGTCATAGTTATCATAACTATATGAATTCAAAATTGTTGATAATACTTTTAATTCATTATTTTTTAATTTTGAAATAGATAATTGAACTTGTACATCATTTATAAACCTTTCAAAATGTTCTTTATTAAGATTAAATATATCATCTTTTAGAGATGTAGCCAAAAATGTATTAAAAATATTATTGTTTCTTTCATGATAATTAAGTACCCATTTACTTCTTTCATAAAAATCTTTTGGTTCTATATTTAATTCTTTGCAATAAGCATTAACTAATGATTCATTTTGTATTATATCAGGTGGTAATATACATTTTACTGCCAAATCAATTCTATTTCTTTTAATACATTCATCTCTAAATAAACTTGATTCAACTAAACATTTAGGAACTGAATTAGTTTGAGATACTACATCAATTAAATAATCAATATTATCTTTAATTAATATAGAAAAGGATGTTAATTCAGAATCTCTAACACTTCTATCATATAATTCATTTTCTTTAAGTAAATCTAATAATGTACTAAATTCTGTTAAAGTCAAATTTTCTTTCATATCAAAAATATGTTTAGCATATCTATCATTTCCTAAATAATAAGGGATATCTTTATTATCTCTAGAAAACTGAGCTAGTAATTTTAGATTATCAAGCGAATAATTTTCGAAGTCACCAAGTAAATGAGTATTTCCACTTTTTAGTATTAACTCAACAAATTTATCGCAATCTTTTAATGAATAAGACACACTATTTTTATGATTTTCAAGATATTCTATAAAGAAGTCTTCATGTTCCTTAACAAAATTATTTAGTTCTTCCTTACTACTAAAGAAATCTCGCAAAAAATTATTGAATTTATAGTGTTCTTGATATTTTTCTATAATTAAATTAAACATTGCATTTAATTCATCTTTTGATAGTGAAAAGCCATTTCTATGCATATAGTATATTATATCTTCATCAGACAAAAGAAAGTCTGTTAATTTTTCAAAAGTATCTTTATCTGCTATATTTAATCTTATGTTACTATTATTTAGTAAATCATATCTTTGACTCTTAGCTATAGCATATAGTAATGCATTTGTATTGATACTACCAAGATTTTCTTTGTTAATAAGTTCATTCATATTTTATACCTCCTGATATTTTATACTCTCTTATATAATCATATCATAAGTTCATCAGACTTTTTTTATTTTAAGTATATTTTTTTAAAATTGTATGTTATATGAATATGTAATTAGGATTTATCTCAGTTACATTTGTCAGTTGTTGTTTCTCAAACGAAATACACAATTGCTCCATTGAGAAATCTGCTCGGAACAATTACCAAGTTTGATATATAAATCTATCGAAAGATAGATTCTTTTTTGTTTATAAATAATTCATACAAAGAAAGGTTGGTGAAATAATGAAAAGATATTTAATGTATAAGTCTATTATGAAGTATCTAACTGATAAAGACTTATCTAAAGGTTTCTTAAGTATGATTCTATTCAATGATGAAATAAATGCTTTAGAATTATTAAAGTGTTGCTCTTATGATATAGAAACTATTAAAGATACTATGTTGGAACTAAGTATTATGAAATATGTTAAATATAATCCAGAAACAAATATGCTTTAGCTGGACCAAAACCATATGATGAATGGGGAGAAGAAATTATTGAAGACCTACATAGAAAAGTAAAGAATAAAAAAGATAAATAAAGATAAGAAAGAAAGATACTTTTGTTAAATATTGTTAGACAAGAAGTTCCCATTGATGAGGAACTAAAGCAAGAATTAAATTTATTTGTGATTTTTTTAATACAATCCCAAAATTTATTAATGGTTCTATTCGTAAAATTGATAAAACCAATATTAATTATATAGAGCCAAATAAAATAATAATCAAAGGTACAACATTTCTAGATTTTAATCATGGTAGAGATGTTTATGTAGAAAACTTGCAAAAACATATTAATATTAGTGATTTAAAAAAATTTATAAAAAATCTATAACTATTGACATTATTTTCAAAGTGATATTATATTTAACCAATGAAAGAGGTATGCTCTAGAAATGGAGGAACATCTATGAAATATAAACACAAACAATTAAAATTAATTAATATCAATTATATTAAGGTGTCGAATTCGACACGTTTAAAAATGAAGCTGGTAGTAATAAGTTTAAAATATCGCCTCAAAAATTGATTGGATTAAATCAAAAATATCTAAAACCCCAACTTTAAATATAAATTGAAAATTATATTTGTTTGCTTTAGTTATTTCGTTATATTCAATTACTTGTTCTACATCATTTTTACTAATTAACTATCTAGAAAGCATTTATAATATAGATAAATACGTTAATGAATTATACAATTTAATGTAAATAAATTTTTAAAAAATATTATAAAAAAGCAAATATTCTTGAAGAATTATATTTTATTTTTTATAATAAAAATAATTGGAGATGGGTTATATGGAAAATAAAAAATTTATTATTACAATAGTTATTCTTATTTTAATAATTTTAGGTTTAGGTAGTTTTATTTATTATGATAAATTTTATAAGACAGAAGAAGAAAAAGCTATACTTACAACAATTGATGGGACGAATTTTGATTTAAGTACGTTATACAAAATTGGTGATATATTAAATAGATTTGATGTAGCTTTTGGTGATTCTAATTCAACATATCTTGGTTATATTTATAAAGATAAATTATATGCTAAAGACTTTGATGAAAAAGCTGCATTATATGGAACTATTTATAAAGATTTAGCAAGTAATAATGGAAATAAGATTTTATTTGGAGAAAATGTTAAAAATAATTTTGAAAATATTTTTGGCGATAATTTAACTTATAATTCTTCTAATATATTAGATGGTGAATATATAAATGTTAAATATATTGCTGCATCAGATAGATATAATTATACTATTAATGGTGTATATAATACATATTCACCAAAGTATATGGAAAAAACGATATCTACTTCCATAACTAAAGATAGTATTATTGTAAAACGAAAAGTATTTTATGTTGAATATAATACAAGTGGTACAGAAACTATTTCAGCTAATATTTATACTGACAGTGGTAAATCTAAAAATATTGGAACAATTAAATTAAAAAATGGAATTATAAACTTAAATGAAATTATGGCAAAATATAGTTCTAGACTTAATACTTATAAATATACTTTTAAGCAATCATCAGATGGAGATTATTATTTTTACTCAATTGAAAAGGATAAATAAATCCTTTTTTACATTATTTTACATTTATAATAAGAATAAAAATATTTAAAAATTATTCAAAGACCATTTTCTCCAACAACTAAAATAATTATGTTATAATGAAAGTGGAGGGATCCCATGAAAATAAAAGTAGAAAATTTAGAAATAAATTACATACAATATGGTGAAGGAGCAGATATTGTGTTATTACATGGTTGGGGTCAGAATATTCAAATGATGCAACCACTTGGCAATAATTTTTCGGATAGATTTCGTATAACAATTTTAGATCTTCCTGGCTTTGGAGAAAGTCAAGAACCTGAGGTTGCTTGGAATATTGACAAATATGAGCTATTTCTAGAAGAATTTTTTAAAAAAACAAACATAAAAAAACCAATTATGATTGGACATTCATTTGGTGGTAGATTAGCAATTCGCTACAGTGCAAGAAACCCAATATCTAAACTCGTTTTATTTGGCAGTCCTTGTATTAGAATACAAGAAAATTTATCATTAGGAGTAAAAATATTAAAAAAATTAAAATCACTTCCAGGCATGAATGGAATAGGTGAGTATATGAAAAAATATATAGGTTCACGTGACTATAAAGCTGCAAGCCCAGTCATGCGTCAAACACTAGTTAATGTAGTAAATGAAGACTTATCTAAATATGCTCGTGAAATTGAAGAACCAACATTATTAATATGGGGGGACCACGATATGGAAGCTCCATTGAACGATGCTAAAGAATTAGAAAAAATAATGGTTGATGCAGCCTTAATTGTTTTACCTGGAACCCATTATGCATATCTTGAAAACTTGCCTCGCGTAGTTGCTATTTTAAATAATTTTTTTTAGGAGGTAGAACGTGATAATATTATTAATAATGACATTTTTATCATTTTGCTATGCTATTACCTATAAATCAAAAAGAAGTCTACATATGCTTCAACAAAATCTTTATAACGAAAACAATCGTTATATTAAATGGATAATAAAAAATATAAAGCAATTTATATCTTTAGATTTATTATTATTAGGAATTTCTTTGATAGGAGTATATATAATATTTGATTTACAACTTATTTCAAATCTTTGTTTAATAATTATTGTTTTATTTTTAATATTAATTGGTTATAGTTGGAATAAGAAAATAAAAAATGATCAAAATAAAAAGAAATTAGTTATAACAGCTAGAATTAAAAGATTAATTTTTACAACAACCGTTCTTTATATGATACCAGTAATTTTTGCTTTTAAAGATATTTATAATACTAGGTATATGTGGACAATTGTTTTTTGTGAAAGTTTAATGCTTTATTTAAATTCATTAGTGATATTTATTGCTTTAATTATTAATATGCCTATTGAAAAGGGTGTTTATTTGCATTATAAAAGAAAAGCTCAAAAAAAATTACAGAGTATGCCTGATTTAAAAATCATTGGTATCACTGGTAGTTATGGAAAAACTAGTTGTAAAAATATTTTGAGTGATATTTTAAATATTAAATATAATGCTCTTGCTTCTCCTAAGAATTTAAATACTTATAATGGACTTATAATGACAGTTAATAATTATATGGATAAGTTTACAGATATTTTTATAGCTGAAATGGGTGCATATGTAAAAGGTGAGATTGCTGGGCTTTGTAGACTTGTTAAACCAAAGTATGGAATTATTACTCGTATTGGAACAGCACACTTAGAAAGCTTTGGAAGTGAAGAAAATATTATTCAAGGTAAATTTGAACTTGTTGAGTCCTTACCAAGTGATGGCTTTGCAATATTAAACGGAGATGATCCAAAGCAAGTGAATTATCAGTTAAAAAATAAAGTAAGAACAATTTGGATTGGTATTGAAAATAAAGAAGTTGATGTTAGAGCTCTTAATATAAAATGTTCTAATAAAGGAACTAATTTTGATGTTATATTTAAGGGTGATGATAAAAAATATCACTTTGAAACAAAATTATTAGGAGATCATAATGTTTATAATATTTTATCAGCTCTTGCATGTAGCAAAGAATTTGGAGTTGATATTTCAGATTTAATAATAGCTGTTAAAAATGTAAGACCAATAGAACACAGGTTGGAACTAAAAAGATTAGGTAATTTTTATCAAATTGATGATGCATATAATTCTAATCCTATTGGAGCTAGTAATGCTTGCAAAATACTTGGCATGATGCCAGGTTATAAAGTTGTAGTAACTCCTGGAATGATAGAATTAGGCTCTAAAGAAGATGAATATAATAAGAAATTTGGTGAACAAATTGCAAAAGTAGCTGATATCGTAATTTTAATTGGTAAAAAGAAAACACAACCAATAAAAGAGGGGTTATTAACAAGTGGCTTTAATAAAGAGCAAATAGTCGTTTTTAATGATGTAAGGGAAGCATACCCTTATATTAATAATATAGCTATTTCAATGAAAGAAGAAGTATATGCATTATTTGAAAATGATTTACCAGATACATATAATGAAAATTAGGAGAGTGATTAAATATGAAAATTAGAGTTGGTGTTATTTTTGGAGGAGAATCAGTTGAACATGAAGTAAGTATTATTACTGCAATTCAAGCAATGAATAAGATTGATGAAGAAAAGTATGAAATAATACCTATTTACATAACAAAAGATAGGGAATGGTATACTGGATCAATGTTAAGAGATATTGATGTATATCAAGATCTAAGTTTAATAAAAAAATATGCTAGTAATGTTGTTTTATATTATAAGAACGGTAGTTATATATTACAAAAGAAGAATGGTTTATTTAAGTCTATAGTTAAAGAAATTGATATTGCTTTTCCAATAGTTCATGGAACTAATGTAGAAGATGGTGTCCTACAAGGGTATTTGCAAACAATTGGTATTCCATATGTTGGACCAAATGTATATGCAGGAGTTGTCGGCCAAGATAAAGCTTTTATGAAAGATGTATGGGCTGCAGCAAATCTACCAATAAAAAATTATACTTGGTTTTATGATTCAGATTATAGACAAAATACAGATGATGTATTAAAAAAAATAAAAAAATTAAAATTTCCTGTTATTATTAAACCCGCAACTACTGGTTCAAGTGTTGGAATAAGTGTGTGCAAGAATGAAGAAGAATTAAAAGATGGTATTGATGAGGCCATTCAATATGATTCTAAAATTGTTGTTGAAGAAGTTGTAGAAAATTTAAAGGAAGTAAATATTGCTGTTATGGGCAATTATGAGCATCAGAAAGTAAGCGAAATAGAAGAAGTATTATCAAGTAACAAATTTTTAACTTTTGCCGATAAATATATTAGTGGAGGAAAGGGTAAATTAAAGGGAAAAATGAAGGTACCAGTAAAAGGCCCATCTAAAGGTATGGCTTCAGCAAATAGAAAATTACCCGCTAATTTAGATGATGAGGTAAGAGAAGAAGTTGAAAGAATTGCAAAAAAAGCTTTTAAAGTTTTAGGCAGTTCAGGAAACTCTCGAATTGATTTCTTAATTGATGAAGATGATAATAAAGTTTATTTAAATGAAATTAATTCCATACCTGGAAGTTTAGCATTTTATTTATGGGAGGCTAAGGATATTAGTTTTACTACTATTCTTGATGATATGATTAAAATTGGAATAAAAGATTACAAGAAAAGGGTAAGTAAAACACATTCATTTGAATCAAATATTTTGGAAGGCTTTGCAGCACATAGTGGAGTAAAAGGAAAGTTGAAATAGACTTTTCTTTTTTTGCATAAAATAAAAAGGTTAAAAATAACCTTTACAAACAAAAATGGTGGGCTGTTAGGGATTCGAACCCTAGACCCACTGATTAAGAGTCAGTTGCTCTACCAACTGAGCTAACAGCCCATCTCCAATTTGCAATATATATTTTATATCAAAATTTTAATATTTACAATACTTTTATACAAAAAAGATAAAAAAAACTTGACTTTAATAGATGTAATATAGTATTCTATAAATGCAGTTGGAAAACTGAGTAAAAAAAACTTAAATTTTACTTGAAATATGACCAAGAATATAGTAAACTTAATTACATGGACCTGTAGCTCAGTTGGTTAGAGCACACGCTTGATAAGCGTGGGGTCATAGGTTCAAGTCCTATCAGGTCCACCAAGATGCCTCAATAGCTCAGTTGGTTAGAGCACTTGACTGTTAATCAAGGGGTCCTAGGTTCAAGTCCTAGTTGGGGCGCCATATGGCGAGTTGGTGAAGTGGCTTAACACACTGCCCTTTCACGGCAGCATTCACGGATTCGAATTCCGTACTCGTCACCAATGTAACAAATATAACTTCCTTATGGGAGTTTTTTAATTTTTACATTTATAAATTACATGCTAGTATTAGCATATTTTTTATTTTGTGGTATATTACTAACAATTGAACTGATTGGATTATTCAGACTTGATTCTCATATACCATCAGTTCTTTTTTATTGTTTACTTCGTAAAATATTTATTATTTGAGTAAATTTTAATTTTAATTATATATTTCTTTGATTTCTATTTTATATACTGATTTATTTTTATTGACTTTTTGCTGTTTAATATGTAATAATATATGTACGGATGCGATGGAGTAGTACTCAAGAGGCTGAAGAGGCGCCCCTGCTAAGGGTGTAGGTCGGGCAACTGGCACGAGAGTTCAAATCTCTCCTACTCCGCCATTATAGTAATTACGTTGAGAAATCAACGTTTTTATTTTGTATAAATAAATTTTATAAAATAAATTTTGCCCTTGTTTCCCTAGTAGAACAACTCAAAGTATGCTATAATCAAGTTAGGAGTGTATGGATATGGCAAATATTTTAAAAAAATTTATAACTAATTTTGAAGATATAACAGAGTATTATAATTTCTTAGTAAACAAAACTAAAAATCATGAATATGTAGAAATAACTAATGAATGGTTAATTGATAATTATTATATTTTAGCTGAGCATGAGAAAACAATCATAAATAATAAAAGAAAATTAAAAAGAGATATAAAAACGATTGAAGAAAATTATTATTTTTTAAAAGTAATTGCTAATAAAAAAAATTATGATCTTAATTTTAAGTATCTGACTGAAGAATTAAGAAAATATCAAAAAGAAACTAATAAGATATTTACCTATAAGCAATTAAGTACAGTAATCCCAACTTTGATTATTGTTTATATGGAGAGATTAAATGATTTATGTAGAGAAGAATATAAAAAAATAATTGATAAAGAAGATGTTGCTAAAATAATAGAAAATAATACTGATTTATCACTTGAATCTTTTATTTCTAAAGATTTTGATTTTCATGAAAACGTTCATTTTTTATTTGAAATTAATAATCAGTTATATAAAGTAAATAATGCTTCAAAGCTTTTCAAAGATTTAAATGAATATTTACAAAAAAAACAGATTAGTCTAAAAGATGTTGTAAGTGATGAATTTCAAAATAAAATTAACAATAATGTTTTAATTTCCAATATATTCACTGATTTAAAAGAATTTTTTGAGTTTTCACAAGATGAATTGTTTGAAAAAGTTTCTAAAACTGAAAAAATACTTTTATCTGATTCAGTTTATAAAAAAATGACTGATGATTCAAAAGCATTATATAGAAAGCAATTATTAAAATTGGCTAAAAAGCATCATACTGATGAGTACTCTTATCTTGAAAAGATATTTAATCCAAAAGAACATATTGGATTTGAATTATTTAAACAGAAAAATAGTACCTTGAAAGTATTTATTTATATATTAGTTATAACACTTCTAAGTATGTTATTCTCTTATTTTTTAGCAGGATATTTTATTAAACCAAGAATATTGGGCACTCTTATTTTGGCTGCTCCAATTTCTCAATTGTTAGTTCAAATAATAAATGAAATCTTAATTAAATTTGTACCTACTAATGTTTTACCTAAACTTGATTATTCTAAAGGTATACCAAAAGAGTCTGCTACTATGGTTGTTATACCAACAATTATTTCAACTAAAGAGAAAATAAAAGAAATGTTTGAAAGTTTAGAGTCATATTATCTTATAAATAAGACTGATAATTTATATTTTACTTTACTTGGTGATGTAAAAGCTTCTTCAAAGGAGATTATGCCATATGATAAAGAAATATCTGAATATGGAGAAGAATTTGCTAGAAAATTAAATGAAAAATATAAAAAGGATTTATTTTATTTTATTTATCGTAAACGTCTTTGGAATGAAAAAGAAGGAGAATATCTAGGCTATGAAAGGAAAAGAGGAGCATTACTTCAGTTTAATAAAATTTTATTAGGAGAAGAGATTGATGAAGAAAAATATTTTAATATTAATACTCTTCATAATAATAATTTAAATATTAAATATGTAATTACTCTGGATACTGATACTAAACTTGTTTTGAATTCTGCTTTAAATTTAGTTGGAGCAATGGCACATCCTTTAAATAGACCAATTTTAAACAAAGAAAAAACAAAAGTTATTCAAGGATATGGTATCATGCAACCAAGAGTTGGAGTGGATATTGAGGCTACCAATAAGAGCTTATATAGTCAAATATTTGCCGGTATTGGTGGATTTGATACATATTCAGCTGTTGTTCCTAATGTTTATCAAGATACCTTTGGTGAAGGCAGTTTTGTTGGTAAAGGAATATATGATTTAAAAATATTTGACCAAGTTTTAAGCAATACTTTTCCAGATAATATTATACTTTCACATGATTTAATAGAAGGAAATTATATTAGATGTGGGTATGTTTCTGATGTAGAACTTCTAGACGACTTTCCTTCAAAATTTTTAGTAGACGTTACACGTCAACACCGTTGGGCTAGAGGAGATACTCAAATAATTGGTTGGCTTGCAAATACTGTTGTTAACAAAGACAATAAAAAAGTAAAAAACCCAATCAACTTACTTGGAAAGTTTAAAATTTTTGATAATATTTATCGTATGTTTTTAAATCCAATGTTATTACTAATTTTATTACTTGCTTTTACTACAAAAAGAAGTTATTTATGGGTAGCTTTAGTAATACTTGAGATAGCAATTTCTATCTTGTTTTTCCTAAAAAGTAAAATGTATAAAAGAGAAAAAGATCAAAAAGAGATATATTATAAAAACTTATATTATGGTGGAAAAAGTATTCTACTAAGATCATATATTATGTTTGCAACTATCCCATATTATGCAAGACTATATATGGATGCTTTTATTAGGTCACTTTATAGATTGAATATTAGTCATAAAAATTTACTTAACTGGGTAACTGCTGAAGAAGTTAGTAAAACAGTTAATGATAATTTAAAAAATTATATTAAAAACTTTGCTTTCAATACTTTTACAGCCCTTATATTTATTTTAATTGGAATTGGTTCTAAGAATATTCTTGCTTTTTTTATAGCAATTATATTTTTAAGTGCACCTTTTGTTTTATATTTAGTAAGTAAAGATATAGATCATCATGTGATTGAATTAAAAGATTCTCAAGTTGATGAAATAAATAATTTAGCCAAAGATATATGGCAATATTTTAGTGATAACTTAACAGAAAAAAATAATTATTTAATTCCAGATAATTACCAAGAAAATAGGGAACAAAAATTAGATTCACGTACTTCTCCAACAGCAATAGGTTATTCTTTAACATCTGTTGTAAGTGCTTTTGAATTAGGTTTTATTGACAAGAAAGAGGCTATTTTATTAATTGAAAAAATACTTTCTTCCGTAGATAGCTTAAAAAAATGGCATGGAAATTTATACAATTGGTATGATATTAATAGTAAAAAGGTAATTAAACCTAATTTTATATCAACTGTAGATTCTGGTAATTTTGTAGCAAGTTTAATAGTCGTTAAAGAATTCTTAATTAAGGTATCTGCACCTGATAAAGATGTCGAATTATGTCAAAAATTAATAAAAAACACTAATTTAAAAAGACTATATACTAAACAAGATGTATTTAGTATAGGTTATGATGAAGATGAGGGAAAACTATCAGCTTATAATTATAATAAATTTGCTAGTGAATCACGTCTTACGTCTTATATAGCTATTTGTTTAGGTTATGTTCCAAGTAAACATTGGATGTGTCTTGATAAGTCATTGACAACTTATCATGGTAGAAAAGGTTTGATTTCATGGAGTGGAACAGCTTTTGAGTATTATATGCCTTTATTGTTTATGAAAAATTATCCAAATACTCTTTTAGATGAAACTTATAATTTTGCACATTTATGTCAAAAAGAATATATTGTAAGTGTAGATAGAAAACTACCTTGGGGTATTTCTGAATCAGCTTATAATGAATTAGATAATGCTCTTAATTATAAATATAAGGCATTTTCAACCCCTTATTTAAAAGCTAAAGAAGATAAAGAAAATAGAATAGTACTATCACCATATTCCTCTTTAATGGCTATGGAATTATTCCCAGAAGATGTGTATGAAAATATTGAAAAATTTAAGAAAATGGATATGTATGGAGAATATGGTCTATATGAGTCATATGATTATGAAAACAAAGGATTAGTTAGAGCATATTTTGCTCATCACTTAGGTATGAGTCTCTTGGGAATTACTAATTATTTAAAATCTGGTGTAATTCAAGAATTATTTCATTCAAATATAAATATAAAAACTTTTGAAATACTTCTAAAAGAAAAAGTTCAAGTAAAAGCAAGTATTGATATGAAAATGGCTTCTTATAAAAAGTATGATTATAAGAAAGAAACTATTCAAAACGATATTAGATCATTTGATTATATTTCATATTTACCAGAAATGTCAGTTTTATCAAATAAAAAATATTCTATTATTATGAATGATAGAGGTGATAGTTTTTCAAGATATAGGACATTACAATTAAATAGATATAGAAAAGTTACAGAACAAGATTACGGTTTATTTTTATTCATAAAAGATACTGGGACTAATCATATTTGGAGTAATACATATGCTCCAATGAATATTAAACCTGATAAATATGAAGTGGTTTTTGCATCAGACAAAATAAAATTTTTAAGAAGAGATGCAGGTATTTCTACTAAAACAGAAATAGTTGTATGTAAAGATTATCATGCTGAAATTAGAAAAATTACTTTTAAAAATGAAGGAGATATTGATAAGGAATTAGAATTAACTACTTATACTGAACCAATAATTTGTGAAAATATGGATGATGTCTCTCATAAAGTATTTAATAATATGTTTATATCTACAAAGTATGATGAAGATACTAATACTTTGATTGCTAAAAGAAAGAATAGAGGAGATTCTGATATAAATAGTTATTTTGCAACTCGTTTAATTATTGAAAATCCACTTGCTGAATATACTTATGAGACCGAAAGAAAAACTTTTATTGGACGTAATAATTCTCTTGATCAATCTATTTCATTAAATAATAACTTATCTAATTATGCTGGAGATAACTTGGATCCTGTTTTATCAATTAGAAATAAGATAAATGTACCAGCTAATGATTCAGTATCTATTTATATATTAGGAGCATTTGGTAGAAGTGAAGAACAAATTCAAGAAATAATTAGTCATTATAATAATGAAAAAATATTAGATAAAGAATTTGAAATATCTACTTTAATGAATGTAATAAATACAAAAAATATGGGTATAGATGGAGAAAATATGCGAACATATAATATTATGCTAAATTACCTATATCAAACAACTAAGTTATCAGTAGACGAAGAAAGAATGGATTTATTAAGAAAAAATGCTTTAGGACAATCTGGACTATGGAAATTTGGAGTTAGCGGGGATAGACCAATAATAACAGTTGAAATAAATGATATAAGTGATATAAGTTTTATAACAGATATAATTAAAGCCTTTGAATATTACAAAAATAAATCAATATTTATAGATATTATAATTATTAATAATGAAAGTGGAGAATCAGCTAGATTAATTAAGAAAGAAATTGATGAAGAATTATATAAAATCTACACTTTAAATAGTTTTTATCATACACCAGGTTCAGTTACAGTTATTAATAGTAGTAATATAACTAGAGAAGATAAATCTCTTTTAAATATGGTTCCAAGAATTAGATTTATTATTGATAATCATATAAGTTTAAAAGAAGCAGTAGAAGAACTTCAAAAGAAAAATGTTCCTGCTAAATATACAAAATTTGAAATAGAAAATAATATTTCTAATCAAACACACGAAAAATTAACTTTTGATAATGGCTATGGAGGCTTTAAGAAAAAAGGAAGAGAATATGTTATTTATAACAAAAACACTCCAACTCCTTGGTCTAATATAATTGCTAATAAAAATTTTGGTACTATTGTTACTAATAATGGTTGTGGTTATACTTATGCTTATAATTCAGGTGAGTTTAAAATTACTTCTTGGACCAATGAAATGGTTTTAAATGATAAGAGTGAAGGATTTAAATTTGATGAGCAAAACTTTGATCCTGAAAAATGTACTCATGGATTTGGTTATAGTATTTTAGAAAGTGAGACAGATAAGTATATACATGAAATTACTGAATTTGTACCAAAAGATGATAATATAAAAGTATATTTAATGAAGTTAAAAAATAAACAGAAAAAGAATGTTATAACTAATATAGAATTTTGGATCAATCCAACATTTGGAAATTTTGAAGAAAAAACTACTCGTCACATTTTATCTGAATATATGAAAGATGATAATTATTTAAAGTTACGTAATGTTTATAGTATTAGTTACAGCGATGTAAATGTCTTTATGTCTACTAATTTAAAAATAACAAATGCTGTTACTGATAAAATGTTAGTAAAAAGTATTGAAGTAGCTTTAGAACTTGCTCCAGAAGAGGAGAAGGAGTTAGTTTTTGTATTAGGATGTAGTTATAGTGATAGAGAAAATAAAGAATTAATTAATAAATATTCTGATATTAAAACATGTAAAAGTGAATTAAAGGAGATTAAAGATTATTGGAGCAATTTACTAGATACAATCCACGTTGATTCTCCTGATAATAGTTTTAATTATATGTTGAATGGTTGGTATTTGTATCAAACAATCTCTTCTAGATTATTTGCAAGAGCTGGATTTTATCAAGTAAGTGGAGCTTTTGGGTATCGTGATCAATTACAGGATGCTATGAATATTGTTATGGTTAGACCGGATATAACAAGACGTCAAATACTTGTTAATGCTGCTCATCAGTTCAGTGAAGGAGATGTTCTTCATTGGTGGCATGAAAAGAATCATTTTGGTCTTAGAAGTCGTTATAAAGATGATTTCTTGTGGCTAGTATAT
>CACYRE010000012.1:16073-28600 GCA_902776735.1 uncultured Erysipelotrichaceae bacterium
GAAGACAAAGATACATTGTTGAATCACTGTTTAAAATCTTTAGAATTATCAATGAATTCTTTAGGTCATCATAAATTACCTTTAATGGGCGGTGGTGATTGGAATGATGGTATGAACAGAGTAGGTATTAAAGGAAAAGGAGAAAGTGTTTGGCTTGGATTTTTCCTATATAATATAATAGATATGTTTACTAAAGTTTTGAAAAAATACGACGCAAACTTTGATATTTCTAAATATAGTGAGTTTAATGAAAAGTTGAAAACAAATTTAAATAAAAAAGCTTGGGATGGGGAGTATTATTTAAGAGCATATTTTGATAATGGAGATAAATTGGGATCTCATGAAAATAGTGAATGTAAAATTGATTTGATTTCTCAAAGCTTTTCTATTATAAGTGGAGTTGCTCCAAAAAAAGAACGTGAAAAGGCAATAAATGCGGTTGAAGAAAATTTAGTTGATAAGAAGAAAAAAATAATTAAGCTTTTAACTCCACCATTTGCTAAATCATTAGATAATCCAGGTTATATTATGAATTATCCAAAAGGTATTCGTGAAAATGGTGGCCAATATACACATTCAGTTTCTTGGTACTTGATGGCTTTAATAAAAGCCGGATATTATGATCGAGCTTATCGCTATTATCAAATGATTAATCCAGTTAATAGAAGTAGTAATAAAGAAGATGTCAATATCTATCAAGATGAACCGAAGTGCTGGTTGGTTTTATAAGGTTGGAATTGAAGATATACTTGGTATTCAAAAACATGGTAATAAGTTAAAACTAAATCCTAAAATACCAATAGCTTGGGATGGTTTTAATGCAAAATATAAATATTTAAATACAACTTATAATATCAAAGTAAAGAAGGATAAGAAAGAATCGTTTAAATTAGATAATAAATCTCAAATAAATAATTATATCCTTTTACAAGATGATAAAAAGACACATGAAATAGAATTAACTATTAAATAAAATAAAAAATTCTAAGTAGCAAATCTATATTAGAATTTTTTTCTTTATATTTCATGATATAATTTATTTTGGAGATGATATAGTGGATTTATTAAAAGACAAATATATTATAGTAGAAATTATACCTACTAGTAGTAAAGCAAATACTGGATTTATTGCTCAGATAAGTGCCTTAAAAATAGATGGATTAAAATTAATAGATCGATTTGATTATAGAGTTGCTGATAATTTATTAAAAAATAATGATATAAAAAAATTAATAAGTTATGATAATAATATGTTTAATTATGTTAATAATACTTATTTTATAAAAGAAAAATTTAAATCTTGGTCAAATAATTATCCTCTTCTCTTAATAGAAGATACTTATACAATTGATTTTTTAAAAGATTTAGATAATTCTAAAGAATTAGTTTATAAATATTTAAATATGGAATATACTTTAGATATATTTGATAGAATAATAAAAAAATATAATTTAGTACCTAGTAATCATTTAGTAGATTTAATTTATGAAGCTCTTATTTATGAAACTAATACTTAGTTTAAACACAAACAAAACAATGATATAATAATTTTTAATTAGAAGGAGATGGTTAAATGATTAAATTTGATTTTAATACATATACTAAGAATTATTTTTCTGAACTTGAATATCTGAAAATATTAGAAAAAAAATCAGATATAATAAGCAAGTTTAATTCTAGTAATATGATTGGTTGGACTAGAGAATTAGATCAAAGTATTATAGATGATATTAAAGCTACTGCTAAATATGTAAAAGAAAATTTTGAATTATTAGTAGTAATTGGAATAGGTGGGTCATTTCTTGGAAGTTATGCTTTTGATAAATTATTTAGAAAATATTTTAATGATGATAAGTTTGAAGTAATTTATGCTGGAACAACTTTATCTAGTGAATACTTAGATGAACTTGTAAATTATTTAAAAAATAAAAATTTCTGTTTAAATGTAATTAGTAAAAGTGGTACTACAATGGAGACAACTATTACTTATAAAGTCTTAAAAGATGTTTTGAAAAGAAAGTATAATAGTGAAGAACTAAAGAAACATATAATAGTAACTACAGATAAAGAAAAAGGAAGTTTACGAGAAGAAGTAAATACTCTTGGCTATAAATCTTTTGTAATACCAAATGATATTGGAGGAAGATATTCTTTTATTACTCCAGCTCATTTGTTACCTCTTTCTATTAATTATGATATTGATGACATTATTAAAGGATATTTTCATGGTAAGAGATTAATTGATAGGGCATATGATTATGCGGCAACTAGATATCTACTATCTAAACATGGTAAAGTAGTTGAAAATTATTGTTTCTGTGAAGAAAACATGCTTTATTTTGGTGAATGGTTAAAACAATTATTTGCTGAAACAGAAGGAAAAGATGGTAAAGGAATATTTCCCACATCAACACTATATACAAGAGATTTACATTCTCTAGGACAATTTATTCAAGATGGTAATAAAATACTATTTGAAACTTATATAAAAATAAAAGATAATAATTATTATTTGGAATATAATGGAAAAAATTTAAATGATATAAATAATATTGTAATTGATTCAGTAATTAGAGCTCATTCTGAAGGAAATGTAGCATGTTTAGAAATAGAATTAGATAAGTTAACAATAGAAAATATTACAAATTTAATTTATTTCTTTCAGCTTTCCGCAGCATTTTCTGGTTACTTATTTGAAATAAATCCATTTAATCAACCTGGTGTTGAAATCTATAAAAAAGAGGTAAGAAAATCATTAGAAAATTAAATAAAAATTACATAATTTCCTTAATAGCAATATTATTTTTCATTATAATTTTAATTTTAGTACAAACAAATAATATTAAAACATTTGATGATACTATCTATAATTTTATAATAAGTTTTAGATCAAAAAAATTAGACAATTTCTTCCAAGCTATTACAATATTTGGCAATGCATCAACAGTTATAATAATAGTGATTTTTGCTTTAATTAGATTAACTAAGCTAGATAGAATAACTTTACTTAGTAATACTATTTTATCTGTTATAATAAACAATTTAATAAAAAATATTATTGAAAGACCTAGACCAAGTCATTTAAGATTAATAGAACAAGGTGGATATTCTTTTCCTAGTGGACACTCAATGATAGCAGTTCTTCTTTATGGAACTTTAATCTATTTTGTTAATAAAAATATAAAAACAAGAAAACTAAAAATATTTTTTAATATATTTTTTATACAACTAATACTACTTATTGGAATAAGTAGAATATATTTAGGAGTGCATTATCCTAGTGATGTTTTAGGAGGATACTTTTTATCTTTAACAATTATCATAATAAATATTAGTTTCTGTAATAATAAGTTTAGGGGGGATTAAGATGATAAAGATGGTTGCTTGTAGTTTTTACAATACTTTGATAGATAAAGAAGATGCTATTGCTATGTCTACTATGTTGGAAATAGATAAAATTAGAAATAAAAATATAAAATTTGTAGTCCTAACTAATAGATCTATTAACGAAGTACTTTATTATAATAAAGATTTTCCATTTATTGATTATATAATATCTTTTAATGGTAACTGTATTTTAGATGTTAATAAAAATAAAATTATTTATAAAGATTATTTAAATAAAAGTAAGATAAGAGAAATATTAAATAAATATAAAGATAGAAAAATATATTTATATTCTGATAATAAAATATTAGATAGAACTAATTATACTGATTTTAATATTTATAAAATAGAGATTGAATTAAAGAAAAAAGATTTAAAAAATTTAAATAGTAATTATAGTGTTTTTAAATATAGAAATAAGACATATTTAGAAGTTAATTCTAATAATAATTATATTGGTATGATGAAATTACTTAAAAGTTTAGGAATAGCTAAAGAAGAAGTTCTATTAATAATTGGAAATGAAAGTGAAAAAGGACTTATTAATTTAATACCTAATACTTATATTATTGGTAATAGCCCTAAATCTTTAAAAGAAATGAATGTAAAAAAGACTAGTTCAAATAATTTTAAGGGTGTTGAAAAAGTTATAAAAAAAATATAAAAAATAGTTTTACTCTTAAATAATTTGCTATAATATTTAAATCAAGGGAACTTGATTATAAATTTTAGTATATATTTTGATTATTTAGATATAAAACAAATTATTTTAATAATAGATTGAGAGGTTATAAATTAAAATGACAAGAATATTAAAAGAATTAAAACATCCATTATATGGAAAAATATCATATTTTATAATTCCAACAGAAAGTGGTAATGATTTTCAAGTTATAGGATATCCTGATGTTAAAGATGCTTCACTTAGAATTCCAGGATATATTATAACAAAAGAGGGGGAGCTTATTATTATTCCTGAATCTTTATATCACGCTGATTATTTTTCTAACTTTATTAGACTATATACAGATGGCAAAGATAATAATATGTATGATACAAATACTGGTGCTTTAAATATTGCTAATAAAGGTTTTCTAGTTTATGTTGGCCTAAGAAATAATGACATATATAATGGTGAAATTTCAGGTAATATTTTATTCTATTTACCACCAGAACTAACTAAAAAACAGTTAAAAGTTTATGAAAAACTAATGACTAATAATGATGAATTAAAACATTTTTTTGATTCAAATAAAATGGAAGCACATTTTATAGATTGTGGTGGTGAACTTGTAGATAAAATCCCTTTAAGTTCAGATGAGATAAATGAAAAACAAAATAGACCAAGTAGGTAAGTGATTAATTCACTTATTTTTTTGCTTAAATTATCTAAATGTATTATAATCTTAAAAGAGGTGTTTTATGAAAATAATTGTAAAAAAGGATGATGAGTTATTAGATTATTTATACAATAATCTTGATATGCCCAAAAAAAGGATTAAACAATATTTAACCCATGGTTCAATATTTGTAAATAATACAAAAACAACTAAATATAATTATCATGTAGTAGCAGGTATGACTATAAATATAGATACAAATGCAAAAAATAAAAAAACTTTACCATTTGATATATTATTTGAAGATGAACATATTATTGTAGTTAATAAACCAAGTGGATTACTTACAATCGCAACAGCTAAAGAAAAAGAAAATACACTATATCATCTTGTTAGAGAATATTTAGTAAATAAAAATAAAAATGCTAAAGTATTTATTGTTCATAGATTGGATAAAGAAACCAGTGGGATAGTAGTACTAGCTAAAGATGAAAATACGAGAATATGTGGCTGTTGTACATGGAAAACTTAATAAATTAGAAGATCACATCGAACAATTACTTAAAGAAACAAAAACAAATTTAGTATATGTATCTCACGATAAAGAGGGAAAACTTGCTATTACTAATTATAAAGTTATAAAAGAAAATGACGATTATTCCATGGTTAGTATAAATATAGAAACTGGTAGAAAAAATCAAATAAGAGTAGCCTTTAATTCTATTCATCATCCAATTGTAGGAGATAAAGTTTATAGCACCATTAAAGACAAAGAAACAAGATTATATTTACATGCTAATAGATTAAAAATGTATTATCCCATACTTGGAAAGAATATATTATTTGAAACCCCTACACCTAGTGAATTTAAGAAAATAATGCATTAATTATGCACAAGAAAAGAATAAAAAGAAAGTTAACAAAAATACTATTTTTAGTAATTCTTGTTGCATTTATTATCTTATTAATTTGTAAATATAAAAATAATTTAAAAAATATTACTTTGTCAAATAAAAATGATGAGATAGAAAATATTGTAAAAAAAGATAATTTAATTGAAAATAATGATGTTAAAAATTCTATATTTAAAAAATACTATAATAAAGCTAGATATTTAGTTAGTAAAATGACTATTGAAGAAAAAGTAGGTCAATTATTTTTAGTTCGTTATAATAAAGATGATGTATCTTATTTAAGTAATTTTTACCCTGGTGGTTATATATTATTTGCTAAGGATTTTCAAAATAATAATAAAGAAGAGATGATTGAGGAACTAAAAAATGATCAAAAGTTAAATAAATATCCACTAATATTAGGAGTAGATGAAGAAGGTGGATATGTTACTAGAGTTAGTAGATTTAAAGCATATAGGTCTGATGAATTTCTTTCTCCAAAAGATTATTATAAAAATGGTGGCTATGATTTACTAGAGGATAGTGAAAGAGAAAAGGCTAAACTTTTGAAAAGTCTTGGAATAAATTTAAATTTAGCTCCTGTTGCTGATATATCTACTAATAGTGAAGATTTTATTTATAATAGAGCATTTGGAGAGGATAGTGCTAAAACTAGTGAGTTTGTTGCTAATATGGTTAAGTATGCTAATAATAATAAGATTAATTCTTGTCTAAAGCACTTTCCAGGATATGGAAATAATACAGATACTCATAATGGGATTGCAATTGATAATAGATCTTATGATGAAATAAGTAATAATGATTATAAGCCTTTTATTGCAGGTATAAAAGAAAAAGTTCCATGCATTTTAGTATCTCATAATATTGTAAAATCAATTGATGAAGATTATCCAGCATCATTAAGTAAAAATATCCATTTAGAATTAAGAAATAAATTAAATTTTACTGGTATTATTATTACAGATGACCTAGCTATGGGTGCTGTAAAAAGCTATGTTGATAGTAATTCTTCAACAACTCTTGCACTAAATGCTGGAAATGATATGATAATTACAAGTGATTTTGTTACTATGAGAAATGAAGTTTTAAAATCTTTAAAAGAAAATAGAATAAAAAAAGCAACAATTAATGAAGCAGCAACTAGAGTAATAGCTTGGAAGTATTATAGTGGATTGTTTAATTAAGGAGGAAAATTTATGGAAAAAAGTAGTGGAAATAAAGAATTAGATACATTTTTAAATAAAATAGAAAAACAACCTGGCTTTTTTAAGCATAATAATTATAGTTTTATTGAAATTAAAGAAAATTGTGCTATACTAAAAGCCAAGTTGAATGAAAATTCAATGAATCCATACAATATAGCTCATGGCGGTTTAATATTTGGTTTAGGTGATATGGCAATGGGAACAGCAGTTGGAACAACAGGTAGAAAAGCCGTAACTTTAAATGCTAATATCAATTATTTAAAACCAGCTATTGGAAAATATTTACAAGCAAAAGCAGAAATAATAAAAAAGGGTAAAACAACTTGTTATTTGAGATGCAATATTTATAATGATCAAGATGTTTTAGTCGCAACAATGGATTCAAATTATTATTATATAAGTTAAAGGAATAGAATATGACAGGTAAAGAATTATTTAAAAATTTAAAAAAATATCTCAATACTGAAGTAATGCTAAAGGGTTGGATTAAAAATCATCGTAAACAAAAAGAATTCGGTTTTATTTCATTTTCTGATGGAACATATTATACACCAATTCAAGTAATTTATGATAAAGAAGCTAACTTTGATGAAATTATTAAATATCATGTTGGGAGTGCTATTGAAATAACTGGTAAAGTTGTAGAGTCTCCTAAACCAGGACAAGAATTTGAATTACGTGCTATAAATATTAAATTATTAGGTGATTGCCCAGAAGATTATCCAATTCAGCCTAAAAAACATACACGTGAATTTTTAAGAGAACAGGCTTATCTTCGACCAAGAACTAATCTTTTTCAAGCAGTATTTAGAATTAGAAGCAAGGCAGCATTTGCGATTCATAAGTATTTTCAAGATCGTGACTATATTTATTTACAAGCTCCACTAATTACAGCAAGTGATGCCGAAGGAGCTGGCGAGATGTTTCAAGTAACAACTTTTGATTTAAATAATGTTCCTAAAAATAAAAGCAAAGTCGACTATACTAAAGATTTCTTTGGTCGTAAAGCCGCACTTACAGTATCTGGACAACTACAAGCAGAAACATTTGCTCTTGCTTATAGAAAAACTTATACGTTTGGACCAACATTTAGAGCAGAAGAGTCTAATACTAAAAATCATGCTAGTGAATTTTGGATGGTTGAACCAGAAATTGCTTTTTGTGATTTAGATGAAGATATGAATATTATGGAAGACATGTTGAAATATGTTGTTAAATATATTTTAAGAAATTGTAATGAAGAATTATTATTTTTAGATAAATTTGTTGAAAAGGGATTAATTGATAAATTAAAACATTTAACTAAAACAAAAGCTATCCGTATTACTCATGAGGAAGCTATTAAGTATTTATTAGACTCCGGTAAAGAATTTGAATTCAAGCCACCAAAGGATATTAAAGCATTCTATATGCGACTTAATGATGATAACAGAACAGTTGCAGCAGTTGACTTATTGGTTCCAGGAAGTGGAGAATTAATGGGTGGTTCACAAAGAGAAGAACGCTTAGATTACTTAATAAAAAGAATGGATGAATTAAAAATGAATAAAGAAGAATTAGATTGGTACATAAATCTACGTAAGTATGGTGGCTGCATTCATTCAGGATTTGGTATGGGATTTGAAAGATTAATTATGTATTTAACAGGTATTGAAAATATTAGAGATGTTATTCCATTTCCAAGAACTCCAGGAAACTGTGAATTTTAAATAAATATTTGTAAAGAAAGTGTCACAAATTAAAACACCTTCTTTTTTTTGATTTATGGTATGCTATAATATTTCTAGAATGGAGACAGTTATGGAAATATTAGATGCAAAAACAGATATTGGTTTAATTAGAGATAAGAATGAAGATGCTTCTTTAATAGTTTGTCATCCAAAAAATAAAAATATTAAACTATTAGCTGTAGCTGATGGTATGGGTGGAAAACAAGATGGTGATATTGCATCTCAATATATTATTAATTCTCTAAAAAGGTGGTTTACTAATAAAAAAATAAAGCAATTAAATAATTATGAAGAAATTATTAAATTACTAACAACTTATCTTAAAAGATTAAATAATAATCTAATAAAAAAATATGGACCTAACCATTTAGGAACAACTTTAACAATTGCCTTAATAATTTATAAATATACCATATTTTTTAATTGTGGAGATTCACGTGGCTATATTTATCAAGACAATAAACTAATACAGGTAACTGCTGATGACTCTGAAGTTTGGTTTTATTATAAATATGGTGAAGTGGAAAAAGATGATTTAAGATATTTTGTTAATAACAACCTTATAAACGCCTGTCTTGGCACAACCCCAGGTCTTTGTAAAATAAGTACAAAAGTAATAGAAAATAACTATCAAATGCTTTTATTATTTACTGATGGAGTAACTGATATGATTACTGACAAAAAAATTACTCAAATAATAAAAAAAGAAAATAATGAAAATATTTTAAATAAAATAATTAATGAAGCAGTCCATGTTAACCAAAATTTAAAAGTACCTAAACGCTTACTAGATAAAAAATAAATAAAAAAATATTCTCCATATTATTAAGGGAGGATATATGAAAAAGATACTTATAATAATTATTATTTTCTTATTAACAGCTTGTTCAACAACTAAAAATACACCTACTTCTACAGTAGAAGCATATATTTCTAGATATCAAAATCTAGATAGTAATGTTTTAAAAGAATTAGATAATTCTTTAGCTAAAGAAAAGAATATGTCAGAAGATCAAAAAGAAATATATAAAGATTTATTAGAAAAACAATATCAGAACTTGTCATATAAAATTAAAAATGAAGATGTAATTGCTGATTTAGCAACTGTTTCTGTAGAAATAGAAGTATTAGATTATGCTACATCTATTTCTAATTCTAAAAAATATTTTCTAGAGCATACTAGTGACTTTATTGGAAAAGATGAAAATTTAAGTGAAGAAAATGTTGATGAAAATAGTGCTTATATAGATTATAAATTAAAAAAACTAAAAGAAGTAAAAGATAAAACTAAATATGAAATTACTTTTGAATTAGAAAAAGATGATGATAGTTGGAAAATTAAAAATTTAGATGAAGTAGATAGAAGAAAAATACATGGGTTATACTAAATTTATTAGAAAAAGTTTGTACCCACTTTTTTTTTATAAAAAATTTTGTTATACTTTGTATGATAGGAATAATAAGAGGGTGATTTAATGGCAGAGGCTGTTGCTATTGGAACAATTGAGGAAATAATAGATAATAGTGTTACTATAAGATTAGCTATTAATATTAATGAACAACCTAATTTGGTTAATTTACATGTAATATTTGAAGATGGAACTAATCGAAAAGTAGTTGCTGAAATAGCTAACGTAAATCAGACAAGAATGATTGCTAATATAGTTGGAGAAATTAATAATGGAGTTTTTATACCTGGATCTAGTAGTAAACCTTCCTTTAAATCACGTGTTCGAATAATTAATTTAGAAGAATTAGAGTTACTATTTGGTAAACAAGAAACTTCATTTGGAGAAACAAATTTTGGTATCAGTAATATTTATAATGGTTATAGAATTAATGTTTCTATTAATGATTTTTTTAGTAATCATTTTGCTATATTGGGTAATACTGGATCAGGTAAGTCATGTACTTTAGCTTCTATTATTCAGAAATTATACACATCAAGTTCAGCAGTACCTGTTAATTCTTCACTATTTTTCTTTGATGCTTATGGTGAATATACTAAGGCCTTTAGTGGACTACATGCTAAAAATCAAAATATATATTATAAAACTTATACAACTAATTTGGTTGATCCTGATACTGAAATATTAAGAATACCTATTTGGTTACTAGATGTTGATGATTTAGCTTTATTATTAGATGTTGATAATCCTAGTCAATTGCCAATTATTGAAAAGTCTCTAAAACTTGTTCCAATACTTACTGGTACAAGTGAAAATGTTATAAAAAGAAAAAATGATATTATTGCTCGAGCACTTCAAGATATATTATTAAGTGGTAATGACTCTACTAAAATAAGAGATCAAGTAATGGGGATTTTAACTAAATTTAATACGCCAACTCTAAATTTAGAGACTCAAATAGTCCAACCAGGATATACGAGAACTTTAAAGCAATGTTTATATGTTGATAAAACAGGTAAAATGCAAGAAATAGAACTTGTAGTAGAATTTATAAGAGGATATATTATAGAAAGTGAGGTAGAAATTGATCCAAATGAATTGAATCCATTTTATACTCTAAATGATTTAGAGTTAGCAACAGAATTTGCCCTTATTTCTGAAGGTATTTTAAAAAGTGATAGAGTATTTGATACAGCTAATGTAATTAGTGTTAGGTTACATACTTTAGCAACTACCGAGGCAAAAAATTATTTTTCTTATCCAAGCTATGTTACAAGAGATCAGTATATTGATTCATTATTAACTGATTCTGCAACAGGTAAAAAAGTTCAAATAATTAATTTTAATATTAATTATATTGATGATAGACTTGCTAAAGTAATAACTAAAATATTATCTAGAATGTTATTTTTAAAGGCTAGTACTACAATACCACGTGGTAGTAGAGCTTATCATATTATAATAGAAGAAGCTCATCGTTATGTTCAACATGATAGTGATAACGAAATTTTAGGATATAATATTTTTGAACGTATTACTAAAGAAGGACGTAAATATGGAGTATTTTTAGGCTTAATTACGCAAAGACCTAGTGAACTTTCTGATACATGTATTTCTCAATGCTCAAATTTTGTAGTTTTACGTACACTTCATCCTATTGATTTAAAATATATCAAAGAAATGGTTCCAAATGTGTCATCAGAAATAGTTTTACAATTAAAAAATTTAAAACCAGGAAATTGTATTGCATTTGGAAGTGCATTTAAAGTACCAACTTCTATGTATATTGATTTACCTAATCCTAGACCATTATCTAATAATGTTGATTTGGAAAAAGTTTGGTATACAAATCAAACTGGTAATATAAATCAAGTAAATGTTCAAACTATTATGAACCAACAATTAAAACAATCACAAGGACAACAAGCACAAAGGTTTTTTCAAAATAATAATTAAACTTAATAATTATAATAAATTTTATTTAAAAATTATTGTTTATATAATATAATTGTATTAAATATAGATAGGATAGATGTTGATGAAGAATAATACTTATGATGATCGAAATAATAATTATAAAAAGTATACTATTTTTGCGTATATTACTTGTTTTATTATGGTAATTGGTTATTCTGCAATGAATGCAACGGTTAATTTTGAAGGGGATGTTGCATTAAGAGTAGTTGGTGATATAAGAATAACTGGTGTATCTAAAAGTTCATCTACTAATAATGCAATGTCTACTTATGCAAATTTTAGTAAAACAACTTTAGCTTTAGGTACAAGTATGCCATCTAATAGTACAATAACTTATAGTTTTAAAATTAAAAATTCTTCTTCTAGAGCTGGATTACTTACTAATTTGGTAACTACCGGGACAAATGCTAAAGCAGGACAAAATGTATCTTTAACAGCTACTCCATCTACTTCTAACGTAATTGCTTCATCTAGTAGAATTCCGTCATCTACTGAAACTACTTATACAATAACTTTAACTAATAATACATCAAGTACTATTACAGATCAGAGAATACTTACTTTT
>CACYRE010000013.1:0-4060 GCA_902776735.1 uncultured Erysipelotrichaceae bacterium
TTAAAGTAAAATTAAAAGGACTGTCTCCTGTAAATTACAGGTTACAATCCTCTAATTAGAAACTATTTATAAACTGTCCAACTTTTGGGGTTCAGTTCAAATTAGCTTCTTTTTTTACAAAAAAAAAAAAACGTTGTTGAAACAACGTATTAATCCATAATGGTCGGGAAAACAGGATTTGAACCTGCAACCCCTTGGTCCCAAACCAAGTGCTCTACCAAGTTGAGCCATTTCCCGAAAATGGTGCGCCCGAAGGGATTCGAACCCCTGACCTTTTGGTTCGTAGCCAAACACTCTATCCAGCTGAGCTACGAGCGCAAAAGAAATAGTTAACTTTCTTACTAATAAAATGGTGGCTCCAGCGGGAATCGAACCAGCGACACAGGGATTTTCAGTCCCTTGCTCTACCGACTGAGCTATGAAGCCAAATGGCGGTTCCTACGGGACTCGAACCCGCGATCTTCTGCGTGACAGGCAGACGTGTTAACCAGCTGCACCAAGGAACCAATTGGTTGCGGGAGAAGGATTTGAACCTACGACCTTCGGGTTATGAGCCCAACGAGCTACCAGACTGCTCCATCCCGCGATATAAATGGCGGAGGAATAGGGATTCGAACCCCAGCGCCGCTTGCGCGACCTTCCGGTTTTCAAGACCGGTCCCTTCAACCAGACTTGGGTATTCCTCCGTAAACCCACTGTTCACAATGGGTTAATTTTTTAATGGTGCCTAAGGCCGGACTTGAACCGGCACGAGGGTTGATTCTCGCAGGATTTTAAGTCCTGTGCGTCTACCAATTCCGCCACTCAGGCAACATGGTGACCCGTATGAGATTTGAACTCATGACCCTTTGATTAAAAGTCAAATGCTCTACCAACTGAGCTAACGGATCATATATATAAATGGCTGCCTCGGTTAGATTCGAACTAACGCATGTCAGAGTCAAAGTCTGATGCCTTACCACTTGGCTACGAGGCAAACTCAAAAGTGGTGGAGAGAGATGGATTCGAACCATCGAACTCGATGAGAACAGATTTACAGTCTGTCGCGTTTAGCCACTTCGCTACCTCTCCAAAAAAATGGTGCCGAAACCAGGACTTGAACCCGGAACCTACTGATTACAAGTCAGTTGCTCTACCAATTGAGCTATTTCGGCAAAATGGTGGACGATATAGGACTCGAACCTGTGACCCCCTGCTTGTAAGGCAGGTGCTCTAACCAACTGAGCTAATCGTCCATGAACCAGTTGACAACATTAATATTATCAACTAATAGCATTTTTGTCAACTAAAATTACTATTTTTTTGTATTTTCCTTGATTTCTCTAGTTTTATCTTTTACCCAAACAGGTAATAATTTCTTTAAAGTCATAAATCCTTTAGAAGTTTCTTTTATCTTTTTTCTTTCTTCTTTATCTAAAATAGATTTTATACTCAATTTATAATGATTATTATCCCTATAACCTATAACTTGAAATTTTATTTTGTCGCCTAATGTCACATAATCACTTACATTATTTACAAAATGATTAGAAATTTCTGAAATATGAATCAAACCACTAGTACCATCCGGAAGAGATACAAAAATTCCATAATTAACAATTCCGGTTACTTTTCCTGTAACAACATCTCCTATTTTATATTTATACATAGATTACTCCCAACAAACATATTGTATCATATAAATTCATTTTTGTTTACTAAAACAAAAAAATAAGATATAATTATCAAGTATTAAAGGAAGTGGTTATATCATGAAAAAAGAAAATGATTTAAATAATAAAAACATTCACAATGATAAAGAAGTAGAACTAAAAATAATTGCTATGTTAGATAAAATACGTCCTTATTTAATAGGAGAAGGTGGCAATATTAATTTTATAAAATATGAAAATAATATTGTTTATGTCAAAATGACTGGAGCTTGTGCTGGTTGTTCACTAATAGATGTAACACTTAATGATGGTATAAAAGAAATGATAACAACAGAAATACCTGAAGTAGTTGATGTAATTAATGTAGATTAATAAAATCTACTTTTTTTATTACTTTATTTTCTAATAAAACTCTATATATATTTGAAATATATAATTCATAATCATCAACTAACAATATAATATTTTTAATCTCATCAAAGATATTATTATTAAATATATAATTATTATCAATTAATTCATCTAATAAATTAAAGTAATAATCGGGATAAATCAATCTTGCTAAAATAAGATTAAAATTATAATTATCTAAATTCTTAATTATAATTTTATCAATATAAATATCTTTATATTTATTACTAAAAAATAAATATTTTAAATAATTACTAAAATCTCTTTCTTTTACATCTAATTTAATATTACAAGGATTATAATAATCAAAATAATTTATAAATATATGTTGTAAATATAAATAATCATAATATTTTTGATAATCTCTTAATAGGTAAATTGCTGCTTCTAATAAACCATAAAAATAATCTATGCTTTCATCTATAATATTATATTTATTAATAATTTTTTGGTATTTTTCTTCTATATAATTAGATCTATCTATCCAAATATTTCTCCAAGTAAGTAATTTCTTTTTATTAGATAGAGCTAGTTTATTTTTATATATTAGATCTTCTAGTTTAAAATTATATTTAATATATTTTAATAAAATATAATCTTTATTTTGATAAGTACTAATAAATTTTCCTTTCTTATTAAAGATTATTTTATAGAAATAGCCATTTATAAAATAATAATATAATTTATATAAATTTTTTTTATTTTTTACTTCACTTATAAAATAATAATTATTTCTATTTTTATAAAATATATAATTACTTTTATAAAAATATTCATCTATATTTATTAAATAATTATTCTTAATAAATTCAAAAATAATATCACCTATTAAATAATATGAGTACAAAAGAAAAAGAGGACAGATAATCCTCTATTTTTAGGCTACTTTTAATGATGATTCAGTTTTATTATCATCATAGTTATTAAATTCTATAATATCATCAATTTCACTTCTAGCAGAATCATATTCATCAGCTTGTTTTGTTAATAAAGCTGCTTCTTCATCATAAGCTGATGCTTGACTATTAAACTCTTGAATATCTTTTTCTGCTCTTTTATTATCTTCATCTAAAGCCATGGCTAATTCTCTAAGTTTATTTAAGTGTTGCATATATAAATCTTTTTTACTAGCAACATCTTCTCGTCTTTTATCAACTAACTGAGATTTCTTTTCCTTAAGACTTCTATTCTATCCTTTAATGCTTTTAAATCATCTTTACTTGTATCTTTATTGTCAATAATATAATTAATATCACTAGGAGTTGCTTGAGAAAAATCAAACTTTAAATCGTTATTTTTAGTTTCCTTAGATTCAGAATCATTGTTTAAATCTATATTGCTTTTCTCATCAGGAACAAATGAAAATTCTTTTACATCATCATTTTTAATTTCAGAAGCATTTTCTAAAGATTTAGTCTCTTCTCTTTCAGGAACTGGTAAAATATCATCTAATCTAATATTTTTACCTAATTCATTAGGATTATCTGATACTTCTTTTGAAGAATTTTCAAATTTTTGTGAATTATTATAATTTATATCATTATCACTTACATTGTTCAAATCTTGTGATGTTGGTTCAATGGTTGAGCCAATTTGCATGTTTTTTTCTTGTTGCTCAAGGAAATTATTTGAACTAGTATATGAAGTATCTTCAGATTGTACAAGATTCATACTAGGACCAATATCTAAACTTT
The DNA here is from genome assembly GCA_902776735.1 of uncultured Erysipelotrichaceae bacterium. GTDB lineage: Bacteria > Bacillota_I > Bacilli_A > RF39 > UBA660 > UBA3789. The sequence continues at coordinate 3,758 of CACYRE010000013.1, forward strand.
TAGCATCTTCTTTCACATTCATATCAAACTTTGTAGCAGCATCATTTTCTATACTTGATTGTTCTCCTTCAGTAGTAGGCATTGAAGAACTGACACCTACATTGTTCAAATCTTGTGATGTTGGTTCAATAGTTGAGGCAAGTCCCATATCTTTTTCTTGAGATTTTAGAAACTCATCTGAGTCAGTAAATGATAAATCTACACTTCTTGCAGAATTTACATCAGCACTTTCTTCTTTTACGATATCTTTTTCTTTTTTTAATTCAGCATATAAATTATAAACATTATTAATAAAATTATTAT
>CACYRE010000013.1:4071-18879 GCA_902776735.1 uncultured Erysipelotrichaceae bacterium
AGTTAGTTTTTTATCTAAAGTTGCTGCCAAATTAGAATACTTTGAACCTTTTTCTAAATTCTTAGCATCAGCAATCTTTGTTTTCAAATAATTAAAAAAATGCTCACTTATTGAAGCAAATGATTCAGGCCTAGTTTTTATTTGTCTAGAAGATGCTTCTTTTTTTACTAAACTATAATCACTACTTAATAAATCAATACTTTTTAAAACATTATCCATATGATATAAACCTCCTTGTATTATTCTGCTTTTGATAATTCACGCAATACATCTTTTATTCTATTCCATTCTTCATCATCTTCAACACCCATTAATTTAGGTTCCCCAGAAGAACGATCTACATTGGAAACATAAACTGTTATATTATCATTCTCATCTTTTTCATTTTTAGTATATATAATATACTCTTTTTTATTATCTTTAAATTCAAATGCTAAAATAACTTCAACTTCTTCAATAGAACCATCTTCAGCAACTATTGACATCATTTTCTTGTCTGTTTCTTGATTTTCCATACGTAAAAATCCTCCCTTATTATCCATATAATATAAGTTTATCATATTTCAACAGAATTACAAGTATTTTATTTTAATTTCTTTAGTAAAAAAATTCTAGCTCCATAACTACAATAATTCTTTAAATAATCATCTAAATACTTAATATCATTAATTTGTTTAACTTTTTTATTAGAAGAATCGTAATATCCCTTTAATCTTACTTTATCATATGAAAAGTCTCCCATTATATAATCATAACTATCAAAATAATCTGTTATTTTATCTTCTAAATCTTTTGTATTAAGACATTCTTTATCATTTCTTATTACTTCATATTCTATATCATTAATAATTATCTTTTTCATATTTACCTCACAATATAAGTATATCACAAATTAACTATTTTTATAATATTCTGGTATCTCTCCTTTTATTATATCAATAGCTAGAGGCTGTTCTACACTAACTAATTGTTCATTTGATGTAAAAGGTAGTGAAACTCTCATTTTAACATTAACTTTTAATATCAACTTTACTAATATATTATTAATACCATATTCACAAGTTTCTATATTTATATCAGGGTTTACTGATCCTAAGAATGTTAATTTAACTGGAATACTTGTTCCAAGACTTGCAAATAATACAGAATTTCTAATAGAAGATAACATAATATTACAAATAACTCCATTACGAATATGTTTATACTTACTATTACTCTTAAATATATCACTATTTTTACTTATATCATCTATATTATATATTCTTTTTTCTATTTTATCGCTAATACTATCTACATAATTATTAATTAAATCAGTATTATATGAAATATTGTTATTTCTATCAATAATTAAATATTTTCCTTTAAAATTATTACCTAATATTACCTGATTAACAATTCTATTAGTAATATTAGCAACTTCTACATCAATATAATTATTTAAAACAAGTTTAAGTTTCTTATTAATATAGGACAATAATATTAATGAAATAATTATCGAAATAAGTAAGGAAATAACAATTTTATCAAAATAATTCAGTCTTTTTTTACTAATATTACATCTTCTCCGATTTTTGTTATTTCATGCCAAAATATTCTTGTATCGCTTTCTCTATTAAGGGAGAAAATATTCTTATTGGCATCTATTATTAAATCTTCTATTTTACCATTTTCATTTATATCACAATCTATTATATTACCTATATTTTTTCCATTAGCTATACTAATTATTTTTTTTGATTGTAAATCAGACATACGCATATAATCACCTAGTTAATAATATGAAAAAAAAGCTATTTTAAAACTTTCTTCAGTTCTTTTATAGCTTTTTTTTCTAATCGTGATACTTGAGCTTGACTGATATCTAACTCATCTGCTACTTCCATCTGGGTTTTTCCTATAACATATCGTTGATCTAAGATGAATTTTTCTCTTTCATTTAATTCATCTATAGCATTTTCTAAACTAAATTTATTAGAAATATCAATTAATGTCTTTTTATCCTCTATTTGATCATACAAGTAGATTGTATCTCCTCCATCATTATAAACTGTCTCATACATACTAATTGGTTCTTTCATAGCATTCATAGCATTTCCTACTTCAAATTCGCTGACGCCAAGTTCCTCAGCAATATACTCAAAACTAGGTTCATAACCATGAATAGTATAATACTCTTCAATTATTTTTAATGACTTATGAAAAATATCTTTTACAGACCTACTTACTCGAATACTTGAATTATCTCTCAAATAGCGTTTAATTTCTCCTAAAATCATTGGCACAGCATAAGTAGAAAATTGTACATTATAACTTAAATCAAAATTATCAATTGCCTTAATCAAACCAACACAACCTATTTGAAACAAATCATCTAAGTTATCACACTTATTATAAAATCTTTTTAAAATAGACAAAACTAAACGTAAATTACCTTCTATTAGTAAATCACGAGCAAACAAGTCTCCTCCTTTTAATTTTAAAAATAAATTTTTCATCTCATTACTACTAAGGACAACTAAACTATAAGTATTAATTCCACTAATTTCAACTTTGTATTTTCCCATAAATTCTCCTCACTAGAATTATGAAAAAAATTATAAAATTTTATACTTTTATCTATTACTTTGTTTATTTTTTTTAACTTTACATAACTTAGATCCTACTCTATAACCACCAAGCATATCAGTAAGTTGACTATTACCAATAAATAATGATTCTTCACCAGTAATATCCATACTATCTAGTGCTTTATTAATATTAATTTTTAATGGTTTAAAAGCAAAATCAAAATAAGGTATATCCAATTGCTCTAATATTTCTCTAATTTGTGTATTATAACCATTTGATACAACAGCAACTTTCATTTTACTCTTAGCTAAGGAAAGCCACTCAATATTTTCTTCAGGTACTTTATGAAACATTTCTCTTAATGTCTCATCCACATCTACAATTAATCCCTTAATACCACTTTCTTTTAACACATCCAGATAATCACTATCTAACTCCTTAATATCCTCAACTATCATAGTTGGTTCTATTTTATCTCCAAAAATAAGAAAATTAGCAAATATTTTTCTAACATTCATTCCATCTACATTAAAATTCATAAATATCACCATATTAACTATTATGTTAAACTCTTAAAAAAATATAATAATTAATATTTATAAAAAACTCCTTCTCCTTTGTGTATAAATATTATAACTATAAGCATAAGTTTGTCAATATTAAATAAAAATACTATGACCTCTCTAAATAATCACTACCCTTATGTCCTCTATCATCTTTATCTGGCTCATTTAATATTAATCCCTTATAATTTTGTTGTCTTAAAGCTTCATATATAACAATTGCTACACTATTAGAAACATTAAGAGCTCGAACATTATCTGTCATTGGAATTCTCATACAATGTTCTAAATCATTTTTTAATATTTCTTTAGGAATACCAGTTGATTCTTTTCCAAATATAAAATATAATTCTTTATTTTCTTTATTACTGTAATCAAAACTAGTATGTGGCTTATGACCATATCTTGTAAAATAGTAATAAATACCTGGATTCTTACTCTTAAAATCATCAAAATTTTCATATACAGTATACTCTAATTTATCTATATAATTAACTCCACTTCTTTTTAGATGAGCATCATCTAATTTAAAACCTAAAGGTTTAATTAAATGTAATTTAGTATTTGTAGCAACACAAGTTCGCATTATATTACCAGTATTTTGTGGTATTTCTGGTTCATACAAAACAATATTATTCATAAATCCTCCGATTTAAAAAGAGTCTATTCGACTCCTTCTATTTCATTTAATTCTAAGAAATTATCAACTTTATTTATATCAATATCTTCATTATCTTTTCCTTGTAAAATAGCATCAATTTTACCATCATTAAATACAACAAAAGCAGGATAATTACCATTTAATTTCGTCTTAAATTTATACTTATCATTAAAACTTTTAACGAAGTCAGCATTATTAATATTACTTAAATTTAAATAAATTATTTCATTACTTAAATCTTTCTTTTTAATATATTTAGTAAAACTCTTCTCAAAGCTCCGACACTTATCATCATTTGGAATACACATATAAATAACTGTAGTAGGATTTTCTAATATATAATGTTCAAAATCATCATAAGTTATTTCTTGTAGTGTACCACGTATAACTGGAGTTTGTTTTTTATAATCATCGTATACTCTATACCAACTACATAAATAGGCAGTAATCCCAATAACTACTAAAAATATAATTATTAAGATAATATAATTCTTTGTTAAATTTTTATCTTTATTTTTATTTAAATCACTTATAGATGCCATTTCAGTAATCACTCCCTATAATTATTTTAACACAGAAAATTATTTTTTTATACAGCAATTTTATTTATTGATAACTTTTTACAATTCTAATAGTATCTTCTCTACTCTCATCATAAAAATCTAATCTAATTGTACAATTATTAATATCATTTATACTTATATTTTCATAATTAAGTATATGAGTTCTATCATTATTATAGAATACAGGAAATTTTCTTAATTTATTATCCACAATCTTATATCTAAATTTATCTGTACTTAATCCTAGAATATTACCCTTTATTATCATATTTTCTATGCGTCCATAACAAAGTACTTCAAAATTTGGATTAAAATTAAATTTTTCTCTATATAGTTCAATAAACTTCATTATTTCATCTCTATTTAATTCAACAGATAATGGTATATTTAAAAGACCTAGTTTATTTAAATAGTAACCTGTATAAATATTATATACATTTAAACTATAATTACCACAGGAATTAGTATTACTAAAATTAAAATAATCTGATACTAAATTATTTTTAACAAGCAAATTACTTATTTTATAACTACATCTTGGTACAACTAAAAAAACATTATTATTTTCTCTATATTTATTATATAAATCTAAACTATTAACATAAATTCTTTCTATTTGAAGATTTAGACAAGCATTTAATTGTTCTTCTGTATTAACTAGTGTAACTATTTTAGGATGTGTATAATTTAATTTTTTATTATAAAAATTTGGATTTTTCTCTACATATTTTGTAGATACTCTTTCTCTTTCAATAATTAATTTTTTTACAAGACTTCGTCTAGCTTCATTAAGTTGCTTTACTTGTATAAATATATCATTATCTATTTCAATATTAAAACTATTACAAATAAAAGGACTATCTCCAAGCTTAGATAAATGTTTTACAATAGTTTTCTTATCAACAGGTGCTGTATTTGCCTGTTTTACTACTTCACCTACTTCTTTTATTTCATGTATACCATCACTAATGGTAATTATTAAGTTTTCATTAACTTTTGCCCAAACATTAAACTCTACATTAATTTTTTTCTGTTTTATACTATATTCTTTTTCTAAACAAATATCATGAGTTTTAACAATAATATCTTCATCTTTTAAATTAAATTTGTTATCAACATAGCAATAATCTTTTTCTTCTTTACATAATAATTTCTTTTTATTATATAAATAATTTATTATCATTCCCTGTTTTGAATTAACGAATCTAATTGCATCCCCTTGTCTAAGTATTTGTCCCTTATCTAATATTATTTTTATTTTATTCTTTTCTACAACACTTTTTCCTACTTTTAAACCTAAATGATTAGGAGATAAAATATTCATTAAATCAGTGTCAGTTTCATGAAATAATCTTCCTTTAGTAAAGCCACGATTAAAAATAGTTTTTAATTTTGCTATTTCTTCATCTAAATTAATATCTTTTCCATCAATTAAATTTCTATATAAGTTAGTAATAAATCCAACATATAATGGACTTTTCATTCTACCCTCAATCTTAAAACTATTAATACTACTATTTAATAATTTATCAATATACTTGGTAGTATTAAGTTCTTTAGTACTGAGAAGATATTTATTTTTTCTTATTATTTTATTATTATCTAGTAAATCATATTTTAATCTACAACTTCCTGCACACTCTCCTCTATTACCACTTCTTCCTCCTAGCATACTGCTCATTAAACAGCAACCAGAATAAGAGATGCAAAGAGCTCCATGTATAAATACTTCTTTTTCTATTGGAAGATTTATATTATCAATTTCTTCAATACTTAATTCTCTTGAAAAGACAACTCTTTTTATTCCTAAATCATAAAATAACTTTATAGTCTCATAAGAAGAGTTATTTGCTTGTGTTGAGGCATGAATATTTAACTTTGGAAATATTTCTCGGACAAGACAAATCATACCAAAATCTTGCATAAGAATAGCATCTACTCCATTTTTATATAGAAAACGTACTTGCTCTAAAAAGGCATCTACTTCGTTATTTTTAACTAAAGTATTCATAGTAACATATATTTTTACTTCATATAAATGACAAAACTTAATAGCATCTATTAACTCTTCATTTGTAAAATTTGTAGCAAACTTTCTAGCTCCAAAGCTCTTTCCAGCTACATATACAGCATCTGCTCCATTAAAAATAGCTGCCTTTAAACATGCCATATCTCCAGCTGGAACTAATAATTCTTTCTTCATACTACCTACTTTCCTAGGTGATTTATTTCCTTATCTAAAGCGTCTTTCATCTTGCTTAATACTTCTACCCCATTTACTTCACTATCATCTTCATATTGATTCTTTAATTGTCTAAAATAAGCATTAGTACACAACACCTGAGCAACCAACATCAACCAGTTACCTAAAGCATTTTGCTCACTTGCATTTAAATCATCTAACAATAAATAACCAACCGCCACAGCACTAAATGTTGAAATTTTAGGAGATATTCTTCTTGAAAACATCAAGATCACCTATAAAATTATATTATTATTTTCTTAAAACATACCTAGTAAAATCATAACAATCAGAAACATTATAATTATTAAGAAACATTTCTTTATTAGAATAATTAATAATATTGTCAAAAGCAATACCTTTATCATAATAATTTTTAATAAATATTTTTGCTAAACTAAATTCTTCTTCATTATAAACAAAAACATTTTTTATATTACTATTAAATAATCTTTCTATATCATTATAATTATTATTAATTCCAGTAAAAGATATATTTATAGGTATACTTTTATATTCTAAAAATTTTTTTAGTCCACTAAAACTACTAGAAAAATTGGGAATTCTAGTTTTAGTAATATATTTATCAAAAAAAGAAGCACCATAAAAGTCATAGTAACCAAATAACTCATATAAACTTTGTTTTACATGAAGTAAACAACTTTTTGTAATAATTGGATTTTTAATTATTCTAACTTTAGTAAGAGGATCATCTAAATCAATTAATTTAATATTTTCGCCTTTATCTAATATTATATTACTTAAATGAATATCTATAGGAAAAATATTATAATAATATAGTTCTTGAATATTTTTAATTATATCTTTTGAAATTTTTATTTTTGAGCAAAAACTTAAGTTATCTTTTATATTACTTAAAGCATCACCATCTATAAATTTAGATTTCACTCCAACAAAATTACCATTAATATAAATTAAATCAGTAATTAAATTACTTCCCTTTATTTCAGAATTTAATTTTATTAATTTATTTAATTTATATTTATTTAATATACTTTGACTTAAAGCTGGATTTTTTTTATATTCTCCTTCGTAATTATCAAAGCTTTCTCTGTACAATTTATAAACAACATTTCTATCTTTATAAACTTTACCAAAGCAACCGCTTCCAATTAATTCTAAATTTTTTATATAACTTTTATTTAATTCCATAATATTACCTACTTAATCATTTTAAAGTATTAGTTATTATAGTTATAAAATTTTGCTTGTCAAGAAAAGAAAAAGAGTCAAATGACTCATATTTTAATAATTTTCACTTTTTAATTGAAAGAAGCTTTGTGGATGAGCACATACTGGGCAGACTTTTGGAGCACTTTTTCCAACGACGATATGTCCACAATTACGACAAATCCAAATTGAATCTCCATCTCTAGAAAATACTACTTCATCTTCGATATTTTTAAGTAATTTTCTATATCTTTCCTCATGATGTTTTTCAATTTCTCCTACCATTCTAAATTTATTAGCTAAAGCTGTAAAACCTTCTTCTTCAGCAGTTTTTGCAAACTCAGCATACATATCAGTCCACTCATAGTTTTCACCATCAGCGGCACTTTCTAGGTTATCAACTGTACTAGGAATTTCACCATTATTTAATTCTTTAAACCAAATTTTAGCATGTTCTTTTTCATTATTAGCTGTTTCTTCAAATAAAGCTGCTATTTGTTCATAACCATCTTTTCTTGCCTTACTAGCAAAAAATGTATACTTATTCCTTGCTTGACTTTCACCTGCAAATGCAGCCATTAAATTCTTTTCAGTTTTACTTCCTTTTAATTCCATAATTACCTCCTTAACTTTCTTTATATTATAGCATGCTTCCAAACCAATTTTCAATATTTTATTAAATTAGAATATAATATTTTGGGTGATGAAAATGAATACTAAACACAAACTATTCTGTAGATGTAGTAGCTGTAAGCAAAAAAGAAGAAATAATATTTTTTATCTATCAAGTATAATAGTTAATTTTATAATTATTTTCTATCAATTAATTCTTCTTATCTTCATTACTACCAAACTCAACGTCTTTATTCTTTTCTTCGAATATCTCTTGATTTGCTTTCTCATTTTCTTTATCTTTTTCTAAGCAAAAATTAAAAGTCTTATTAACATAATTAATCAACTTTCTTATATTTATTGTATTAATATAATTAGACTTATTAAGAAAGATCTCTTCAGGTATAGAAATTAAACATAATAATAAATTTAAATTATCTAAATCTAATTCATATTTATCCAGTTCTAAATAACCAATATTTCTATAAATCATATCTAAGTCATATACTAATAAATCTCTAGTAAAATAATCATAATTAAAATAAATATTATCTTTATCAATAAAATTAATCTTATTAACTATCAAACTTTTAATAATTAAACTATTACTAGATATACTATCTAATTTATCTTTACTATAATTTAATAATTTATATATAGAACTAATATTATTAATAAGTAAGTATTCTGCAGGTTTTGGAAAATCCATCTCTTCTATTTTGTCTTGTAATTCTAAATAATATTTATAAGTATCAGAAATTTTTTTATTTAGTTTATCATATAAATCTTTATCAAACTTAAAATAATCTTTTTTTATACTATGTATATTAATAATTTTATTAAATAATTTACTTTTATTAAAGACTAAATCATTATAATTATATATATGTTTATTTTCTTTTATTTCAATATATTTATTATTACAATCTTCAAATATTGTACAATCTTTAAGATAAGTAATCTTGGTAATATTACTAAGATTCTTCATTTATTAAAGGAATAATTAATTTAGTTCCTGTAGTTAAATCTTTTAAATTATTATACTTTTCTAATTCTTCAACAGTAGTTTTATACTTAGTAATAATAGTATTAATTGTCTCATTCTCTTTTACTATATATACTAGCAAAGTACCATATGTTTCAGTATCATCATTTATATTAAATATATTCATATCTGTTTTAGCAATTTTTTTATCTGCTATTTCCATAGCTTTTTCTTTAGAAATTACTTCTTTTTTCTCTTCTATAGTAGTATTTTCTTCTTTAGTTTCCTTTTCTGTTTCTTTTGTCTGTACAATTTTATTTATTTCTTCTTTAACAGGTATCTCTATTTCTTTTATATCACCATCACATTCTCTATTTTCCTCTTCCAGCAACTCTAAGCCATCTATCAATAATTCAATAGTACAAATCATTATATTTTCTTTTTGCATATCATATGTAAAATTACTTATTTCAATAGTACAAGTATTAATATCTAGTTTTTCCATTAAATTAATAGAAATAGGAATTTTATAATTAAAATCTTCTTCTAATCTAGATGCTTCAGTTAACTTATATTTTCCACTTAATATTAAATTACCTTCTATTTCATCTTCACTAACAAATTTTAAATCTTTTTCTAGAGAAATAGCAGTTATTTCTCCTACCATTGTAGGAAAATCAATTCTTTTTTCTATATTAATTTTCTTTTTCATTTTTCCTCCTACAAGATTATATGAAAAAGAAAGAAACATTATTCTCCAAAATCATTAATAATTTCTTTTATCTTTTTTAATTTTTTATTTTTAACTCTATTTTTAAATTTGTTTTCAATAGATATTTTTTCCAATAAATCATTAGTATTGTTCCTAATAATTTTATTGCTAAAAAGAAATGGGTATTTATTTAATAAATAATTAATTGATATAAGTGTTAAATCATCTAATGGTAAAATACTTTTTTCATAAAATAATTGATTAATAACACTATAATCATATGATTGAGATATTAATAAACCCTCAAGAGATTTAAAACTAGCACTTCTATTTGAAAATTGTTCATTTATATATTTTGATATTTGTTTAAATTTTTGTTTACCGGATAAGTTTTTTAAAAAATTCAAATCTCTTATAATATAATTTTCTTTTTCAAATAAATTAACATTATTTATAAATTCGTTATCAAATCTATGAGTCTCAAGCAATCTAAAAGTATTATCAATAAATGAATCATCTAATATAAAGAAACAAGGTTCAACTTCTAATAAATAATAAATTGAATAAACAAATTCTTTATAAATGTCTAATGTATTACAAAAATCATTAATATTATTACTTGAATTATCAAATTTTAGTGATATTAAAAGTGACTTAGTACTTAAAATATTAAGAAGAAAAAGTTCTTCTAAAGAAAAATCCATACATTGCATTATATTTAACCTTCCTTTTTCTATTTTTTCATTAAAGATTACTAAATATTTTTTTAAAAATATCCATATAATTATTGACTTTAATAAATTCAATTTCTTGTTTTATATCATTTGGTATCTGTTCTAAATCTTTTTCATTATCCAATGGAATAAATATTTTTTTTATGCCTGCTCGATGAGCACCAATTATTTTTTCTTTTAAACCACCTATTGGTAAAACTCTTCCTCTTAAAGTAATTTCTCCAGTCATAGCAATATCCTGAGGAACTTTTTTATTGGTGAAAAGACTAATTAGAAGTGTCGTAATAGCTACACCGGCACTTGGTCCATCTTTTGCAACAGCACCTTCTGGGACATGAATATGTATATCATTTTTATCAAATATAGTACTAGAAATACCAAATGTTTGCATATTAGATTTTATATAATCTAGGGCAATTTGACATGACTCCTGCATAACTTTGCCTAAAGATCCCGTCAAAATCAATTCACTTTTTCCCTTAAATAAAGTAGCCTCAATTTGTAGAATATCTCCTCCAAATATAGTATAAGCCATACCATTAACAACACCAACTTGTGAAGAGTCTAAAGTAGCATTATAAGAATATTTTTCTTTACCTAAAAATTTATTAATAATATTTTTATCTATATTATAGAAAATTTTACTATTATCAAATAATAACTCTTTTACTATTTTTCTAAGAAGAGAAGCAAGTACTCTTTCTAACTCACGTACACCAGCTTCTTTAGTATAGTTTCTAATTAAATACATAATCTCATTATCAGCAATCTGTACTTGCATAGATGTTAATCCATGTTCTTCTAATTCTCTAGGAATTAAATAATTTTTAGCTATATCTAATTTTTCATATTCAGTATAACTAGAAATGTTAATAAGTTCTAATCTATCTTTTAATTCATATGGTATTTGTTCGACGTAATTAGCTGTTGCGATAAACATAACTTGCGAAAGATCAAATTCTTCTTCAATATAGTGGTCAATAAATTTATTGTTTTGTTCTGGGTCTAATACTTCAAGTAAAGCACTTGCTGGATCTCCTTTTATATCTTTAGTCATTTTATCTATCTCGTCAATTATAAATACAGGATTGGCAGTACCGGCTTTTCTAAGGCCTTGTATTATTCTGCCTGGATTTGCCCCAACATAAGTTCTTCTATGTCCAAAAATCTCTGCTTCATCATTAATTCCACCAACACTCATTTTAGCAACCTTTCGACCTAAACTTGCTGCTATACTCTGAGCCAAACTTGTCTTTCCAACACCAGGAGGACCAACTAAACAAATTATTGGACTTCTTAAATTATTAGTATTCTGCTTAACAGCTAAATATTCAATAATTCTCATCTTTACATCTTCTAAAGCATAGTGAGAAGAATCTAAAGTATTTTTAACCTTATTTAAATTACTTACATCTTTTGTATAAACATTCCAAGGTAGATTAATCATCCATTCAATATACTCTTGAACCATTGCTAACTCTGGAGAATTACTGTTTAGACTTTCATATCTATCTACTTCTCTTCTAATTCTTTCTTTAATTTTAGAATTGCATTTTAATTTACTAATTTTTTTACGATATTTTTCTACTTCTATATCTTTACAATTAGTGTCTCCTATTTCTTTTTGAATAACTTTTATTTTCTCTCTTAAAAAATATTCTTTCTGACTTTCATTTAATTCTTGTTCTACTTCTGCATCTATATCTTGTTCTAACTCAGCAAATTTTATATCTCTTCTCATATCTTCTATTAAATATTTAGCTCTTTTTACTTCATCTATAGTATAAGAATACTTTTTCTTATCATTATATTCTAAAGGTAAAAAACTTAATTGTTTAATTAACAATTTATAATAGTATTTATTTTCAGTAGTATCTTCTTTAAAATTAATTATTTTATAATTAGTCTTAAAATATTCATTTTCTTCTATTATTGAAAAAATTTCAACTCTATCTAATCCTTCAAGAATTATTCTTGTTTTATTATTAGGAACATTCATCTTTAATTTTATCTCACAAAGTACTCCATATTTAGGTAAAGCAGTAAGGGAAATATTATCATCATTAATTGGATTTACAATAATTACCAAATTATCTTTTATTTTATCAAATAATTCTATTTCTTTTTTATCATCATCATTATCAAACTCTAATCTAAGATTATTATTAGGGAATATAATCATATTTTTTATAACTAAAATATATTTTTTATTTTTCATAGTTACTATCCCCCTAAATTTTAATTATTGCTTTCTATTATATAATAGAAAATTAATTTTTAAAAGAAAAAACTATAAAGATTTATTTCTTTATAGTTAATTATTATTACTTATTATATTCTTTTAACAAATCAATTACTTTTCTAACTTCAAGATCATATTTAACTGCTTCGATTCCACCAAATTGTTTTAAAAATTCTTCTTTTTCCATATTATATTTTTTAGCAAGCTCTAAAGCTTCTTTTTCGGCTTCTTCTTCACTAATAACTACTTTTTCTATTACTTTAATTTCATCAATCATCAATCTATATAAAACATTATTAAAAGCTTCTTTTTCTAATTGAGATCTTAATTGTTTCTCATCAGATCCAGTAAATTGATAGTACATATCAAGAGAAAGTCCTTGCATTTTCATCAACGTCTACATTTTTAGATACACCTTCAAGTAATGCATCAACATATTTATTTTCAGCATCCATTTCTTTTTGAGCTTTAATTGATTCTTTAATTTCTTTTCTTAATTTTTCTTCAGAATCAATTCCTTCCATTCCTAGATCATCAAAGAAATCCGCATCTAATTCACGTTGCTTCTTTTCTTTAACCTCATTTACTTTTACTTTAAATACTACAGGTGCTCCTGCTAAATCTTTAACATGATAATCTTCTGGGAAAGTTAGATTAAGTTCTTTTTCATCTCCTGCCTTCATACCAATAATTTGATCTTCAAAGCCAGGAATAAAACTATTAGATCCTAATTCTAGCGAATAATTTTCTCCTTTTCCACCATCAAAAGCAACTCCGTCTTTAAATCCTTCAAAGTCAATAATTGCTACATTACCTTTTTCAGCACTACCTTCTTTAGGAACTAACTCAGTATATCTTTCAAGTAAATGGCCCAACTCATGATTAATTTCATCTTCACTTACTTCTACTTTTTCCGGTTTAATATTTAATCCCTTATATTTATTTACTTTAACTTCTGGTTTAGTAATAATCTTAAAAGTAAATTCTACTCCATCTTCACCAATACTTTTTAAATCAACTTCTGGTTGTACAACTGGTTCTAATTTAGAATCATCCATTGCCTTTTGATAAGCATTTGGTAATACTTCATCAGCAGCATCTAAATATAATGATTCTTTTCCAAACTTCTTTTCATAAACATCTCTTGGAACTTTACCTTTTCTAAAACCATCCACCTGAGCAGTTTTTTGCTTCTTAGTAAATATCTTATCTAAAGCTTTATTCCAATCATCTCCGGCAATTTTTACATTTACCTCATGTCTATTTTTATTTTCTTTTTTATTTTCTTCTTTTAATTCATCTTTTTTTGCCATATTATCCCTCCAATGACTAATATTATATCTTATAATTTTCTTTTCGACAATGTTTATTTTTTACTGATTTTAAATATTTTCAATATCACTTAAGAATTTCTTTAATTTAGCATCTTTTGGATGATCAAATATCTCTGTACTAGTACCTTCTTCTATAATTTTACCATCACTCATAAAAATTACTTTAGTACAGAAGTTTTTAATAAAGCGCATTTCATGAGAAACAACTATCATAGTCATATTTTGTAAAGCTAGTTTTCTCATTAATTCAGTAACTTCACCTATCATTTCAGGATCAAGTGCACTAGTTGGTTCATCAAATAAAATTAATTCCGGATTATTCATAAGTGTTCTAATAATAGCAATTCGCTGTTTCTGTCCACCAGAAAGTTCACTAGGAAAATATTTTTCTTTATCACTTA
>CACYRE010000014.1 GCA_902776735.1 uncultured Erysipelotrichaceae bacterium
AAACTACTCCTATTTCAATTTCAGGTTATACTAAGACTAGTGTAAAAGGAAATGAATTAGGAAAAAGTACATATGATAATGTAGAAGTAACATATGTCTATAGCAAAAATATTATGTTTCGTGAATCAACAATTGAAAATCCTAATACTTTAGATAATATTGGTTTATTCTTTGTAATTGCTACAATATCATTACTTGGTGTTGGAGTAACATTTAATAAATTAAGAAAAGACTAGTTAATGAAGCCTATTAAGTTAGGCTTTTTTATTTAATTAAAGTAATATATTAATTTTAAAAATTGACATTATAATTATTTTATGATATTATAATGCCACTGGAGATGATTATATGAAATATTTTATAATTAGACGAAGATACAATTAATGTGGCTTGTGTTTTGTTAATAACAGATACAAGCAGTTTAATATTGGTTGTATCTGTATAGTTAATTATAAAATATTTCTAATACCTATGCAGATGATGCATAGGTTTTTTTCTAATAAATTCCTATGCAACAGATGTATAGGAAATAACTATACATTGGTATAGTTTTTTTTATTAGAAGGAGAGTGATTTTATGAATGAATTTCAAAAAATATTTAAAGATAATAGTGAATTTAGAATATGGAAGAAACTAGATAATGGGTGTTATATAGGTACCTTAGGATATTCAAAGAAAAATATTCAAATATTACAAAGTCTCTTAATGTCTTTTAGCGAACATTATGGAGAAGTAATTGATTATGAAGCCGCAAAAGAAGAATTAAAATTATATGAAGACTTTGGAAAATTATTTATTTACTTTGATGAAAAATTAAACCCTGTATCTATGAATGGCTGCATATATGATTATGATAATGAAACTGTTGATTTCATCTCTAGTAATGGTAATAAGCTGCATTCTATATATTTTTATGGATTATCAACATTACCTTATTATCGTGGTAAGGGAGCTTGTCGTACATTAATTAAATATGCTATTGCTTATGCTAAAGCAAATAATTTTGATTATGTTTATGCAAGAACTGATTTAGTTGGTTCAATGTCTGAAGCCCTTATGAAATTAGGTGGTTTAGATGTATGTAAATATGAAGATAAAATAATAACTGAGTGGGTTGAAGTAACTGAAGAAAAAGGTGATTATAGGTTACATATGTGGAAACCATTACATGATAATCTTGATATATTACCTAAAGGAAAATATCTTTTAGCAAATGATGATTCCGAAAGAAAAATAATTAATAAAGAAGAGAAAAATAAAGGAATGGTAAAAAAATATGGAAATTAAAGATATTGCTTTAAACTTATTAAGCTTTAAAACTACAGCAGATAATAAAGAAGAGTTTACAAAATTATTTAATTATATAAAGGAAATATGTAATAAAGAATTAAATATTAAGGAATATGAATTTAATGGTAAAAAATCTCTAGTAGTAGCAAATACATCTAGTGTAAATTTAGATATCATATTTTGTACTCACGTTGATATAGTACCCATTGAAAATTATAAAATAATTGAAGATGAAGAAAATATATATGGTCGTGGAACAATTGATATGAAAGGTAGTGTTGCATCTTGCCTATATTTAATGAATCACTTACATACCAATAAAAAAATAGCTTTATTTATAACTAGTGATGAAGAAATAGATGGTAATTGTTGTGTAGAATTACTTAAAATATATAATTCTAAATTTGCAATTGTACCAGATGGAGGAAGCAACTTTGATTTAATTGTTGAAGAAAAAGGAGCACTACAATTAAAAGTAATTGCTAAAGGAATAAGTGCTCACGCTTCACAACCATTTAATGGATGCAATGCTATTGCTAAAATTATAAATTTATATAATAAATTACTTGAAAAATATCCCTTGCCTAAAGATAGTAGTGAATATAAAACAACAATTAATTTATCTAAAATAATAGGTGGCACACAAATTAATTGTGTACCTGATTACGCTGAAGCTTATTTTGATATTAGGCATATCAGTACTGATAGTACGGAAAGCATAATAAAATATGTTGCTGAATTTGAAGATATTGATTATGAAATATTATTAGATGGCAAAGTTTTTAAAACAGATTTAGATAATAATTTAATTAAGAATTATATTTCTGCTTGTGAAAGCGTTTTAAATAAAAAAATAAAATATAGTGGTTGCGAATCAACATCAGATGCAATATATTTTTATGAAAAAGGAATACCAACAATAATTATGAACCCAATAGGATATTATCCACATAATCCAAAAGAATATGTAAATAAAAATAGTTTAATTACTTTATATAAAATTTATGATAAATTTATAAATAATTTTAAATAAATAGCTAGAAATAGTTATTTTTTTTGAATTAAACTTAAATAAGTATTATCATATTATTGGTGGTTATATGAAAAAAAGTGCAGGAATTTTAGTTTATAAAGTAGAAAATAAAGTATTAAAAGTATTATTATGTCATCCAGGAGGTCCGTATTGGAAAAACAAAAAAATACACTCTTGGAGTATTCCTAAAGGAGAAGTAAGATTAAAAGAAAAGGTAATAGATGCTGCCATTAGAGAATTTAAGGAAGAAACTAATTTAGAAATAAAATCTAATCTTAAATATTTAGCTTCTAAAAAAGTAAATAATAAGAAATTAGTAATAGTTTTTTATACTGAATTTAATTATAACTTAGATAATTGCTTTAGTAATAAATTTAGTATGGAATTTCCTAAAGGAAGTGGATTATTTGAAGAGTTCTTTGAAATGGATGACTATCAATGGTTTGAGATGAAGGAGGCATATAAATTGATTTTTAATAATCAAATATATTTTTTAAATAAATTAATTGAAAGTGTTGAAATAAATAATTGATTTAAGCTGGTTATTTTTGTTATTATAGTTAAGAGGTGATACATATGAAAGTAGGTATTATTGATGTAGGTGGGGGTATGAGAGACATTTATGGTTGTGGTGTTTTTGATTATCTACTAGATAAAAAAATAGAAATAGATTATTGTGTTGGGGTGTCAGCAGGCTCTGCTAATATTGCAAGTTATATTGCTAAACAAAGAGGAAGAAATATTGTTTTTTATGAGAAATATAGTTTTGAAAAAGAATATATGAGTTTTAATAACTATATAAAAAACAAATCATTTATTAATCTTGATTATATTTATAGTACTTTATCAAATGAAGGAGGAAAATCTCCACTTGACTATCGTCGCAACAGATGCTAAGACTGCTAAACCAATCTATTTTACAAAAAAAAATTTAAAGAAAAATGATTATGGAATAATAAAAGGATCTTGTTGTATTCCTATTGTTAATAAACCATATAAATGGAATGGTTATTCCTTATATGATGGTGGAGTAACTGATCCAATTCCTTATAAAAAAGCTTTTAGTGATGGTTGTGATAAATTAATTATTGTTTTAACAAGAAGTATTAATTATCGAAAGTATACGGACCACGCTATGAGTATAAATAGATTTGCTAAAAAGCATAAAGAATTAGGAGAAAAACTATTTGCTAGATGTAATTTATATAATGAGCAATTAGATGATTTGAAAGTTAATTATTTACCTCGAGGAAATGTTTTAATTATTGGACCAGAAAATACATTTGGAATAAATACTTTATCAAGAAATAAAAAATCACTTCATAAACTATATTTAGAAGGATATGAGGATGCTAAAAAGATAGAGCGTTTTTTAAAAAAGTAGTATATTATTTAAATTATATATGATAAAATTATTTTAGAGGAGGAGTTGTATGATTACTTTTATTATAATTATAGTTGTCATCTTGTTATGTTCTATAAGGCAGATTAATGAATATGAAAAGGGAATTTTATTTACAGCAGGTAAGTTTACAAAAGTACTTGAATCTGGTTGGCATATTGTTATTCCAATAATTCAATCATTTAGTAAAGTTGATGTTAGAACTTCAGTTTATGATGTTCCTGAACAAGAAGCCATCACAAAAGATAATGTTTCAGTTAAAATAAATGCTGTTGTATATTTTCACATATCTGATGCATCACTTGCAGTACTAAAAGTTGAAAATTACAAATATGCCGTAGGTCAACTTGCTCAAACTACAATGAGAAACATAGTTGGTTCTTATACTTTGGATGAATTATTATCTGAACGTGAAAAAGTATCTACTGAGATTTGTGGAATTATTGATAAGGAAACAGATCCTTGGGGTATTAAGGTAGAAAATGTTGAATTAAAAGATATTTCTCTACCAGAAGAAATGAAGCGAGTAATTGCTAAAGTAGCCGAAGCTGAACGTGAAAAAGAGGCTGTTATTACCAAATCAGTTGGAGAAATTGAATCTGCTAATAACTTGGCAAAAGCTGCCGAAACTATGAGTGCCTCACCTGGAGCACTTCACTTAAGAACACTTGCTACATTAAACGATTTATCTTCAGATCAATCAAATACCATTGTTTTTGCAGTACCAATAGAAGTATTACAAGCATTTGGTAATAAAAATGTAACAACGGATGTAGTAAGTAAAACAATAGATACTATAAATAATAATAAAATCCAGTAATGGATTTTTATTTTTAGGAGGAAATATGTTAATAATTGGAAGCCATGTTGGTTTTAATAAAAAAGAACAATTATTAGGCTGTGTTAAAGAAAGTATTAAATATAAAGCTAATACTTTTATGTTCTATACTGGAGCACCACAGAATACTAAAAGAACTCAAATAGATAAAAACATTACAATAGAAGCTCTTAAACTTATGAAAGAAAATAACATTAATTATTCTAATGTCGTAGTACATGCTCCTTACATTATAAATCTTTGTAATGAAAATAATTTTTCTTTTTCTACTAACTTTCTAATGGAAGAATTAGAAAGATGCAATAACCTTGGTATAAAAAAATTAGTTTTACATCCTGGAAGTCATATTGGACTAGGAGTAGAAAAAGGCCTTAATAATATAATTAAAGGCCTTAACCAAGTATTAGATAATACTCCAAATAATAATACAACAATTCTTTTAGAAACCATGTCTGGTAAGGGAACAGAACTAGGTACTAATACCGAACAACTTAAATATATAATTGATAATATTCATGATAGAAAGCACATTGGAATATGCCTTGATACATGCCACTTAAATGATGCTGGATATGATCTAAATAACTTTAATAGCTATTTAGAAGAGTTTGATAAATTAATAGGAATTGATAAAATAGGTTGTGTACATATAAATGATTCTAAAAATAGTATTAATGCTCATAAAGATAGACATGCTAATATTGGACTAGGTACCATAGGATTTGATACTCTAATAAAAATTATCTATAATAAAAATTTAGAAGAAGTTCCCAAAATATTAGAAACACCATATATAGATAAAATATATCCTCCCTATAAATATGAAATAAATATGATTAGAGAAAAGACATTTAATAATAACTTAATAAATGATATAAAATTAAAAAATTAATATAAATATTTTTTATATTCAATATATAAATTTAATAATTCTTTATATAAATTAGGATTTACCTTTGACCTAATACTTTCAAAAACTTTAATGTTTTCATTTAATAATTCATTATAATTATACATAATAAAATCATAAATAATAATTATTTCTTCATCAGAATATTTAATATTTTTACTATCAGCAAATTTCTTTAAATCATTAATAGTTAACTTATTAATGTTATTTCTAATTATATCTTTAATAAAATCATCTCCCATAAAATTATATGAAATATTTTTCTCTTTATGTGATAAACTATTAGTAGGTGAACGTGTATGCATAGACTTAATAAAAAGAAAAATTATATTGACAAAATAATTAATCATAGATTTACTTTATTTTTAGTTTTAATTGTAGTTTTATTTACTATATTAATTGTTAAAATAAGTTCTGTAATGATAGTTCAAAATAAGAAATATACTAAATCTTTAAAGAAATTATCTTACTCAGAAATTACTGGTACATCTTCTCCTAGAGGGAGAATTTATGATCGAAATTATAATATTATTGTAGATAATAAGTCAGTTAAAACAATTATTTATAAGAAAAAAAAGGGTACTAGTGATATGGAAATGATTAGAGTAGCAGGTATTGTTGCTCCTCATTTAGATTTAAATTATTCAAATTTATCTGATAGATCTAAAAGAGAGTATTATTGTGCTAAGAATAAAGATGCCTGCAATAAATTAATTACTAGTAACGAAAGAGAAAAAGCAGTTCAAAGAAAACTTAGTGATAATGATTTGTATGAATTAAAGATTAAAAGAATAGATAGTAATAATCTTAATTTTAATGATGAAGAAAAAAAAGTTGCTTATTTATATTATTTAATGAATAGAGGATATACTTATGAATCAAAGATAATTAAAACAGATGCTAGTGATGAAGAGTATGCATATATTTCAGAAAATAATGAAGATTTATCAGGCTTTAATACACAAATTGATTGGGAAAGAGTTTATCCTTATGGAGATACATTTAAAACAATTCTTGGTAATGTTTCTAGTATTAGTCAAGGAATACCAGCTGAGGAGAAAGCTTATTATTTAAAAAAAGGCTACAGTCTAAATGATCGAGTTGGTTTAAGTTATATTGAAAAAGAATATGAGAAATATTTAAAAGGAGAAAAGGCTATTTATCAAGTAGTTAATTCACATGAAACTAAACTTATTAAAGAAGGTAGTCGTGGTAAAGATATTGTTTTAAGTATCGATATTCATTTGCAACAAGAAGTAGAAAGAATTTTAAAAGAACAAATTACTAGAGCAAAAACTGAACCTAATACTCAGTATTATGATCATTCAAGTGTCATTATTCAAGATCCAAAAACTGGAGAAATACTTGCTATGTCAAGTCAAAAGATTGTAAATGGAAGCTTTGTTGATAATACTTCATCTTTACTTACTTCACCAATTACTCCTGGATCTGTTGTTAAAGGTGCTTCTATGCTAGTTGGTTACAATAACGGAGCAGTAAAAATTGGCGAAAAAATGTTAGATGAGTGTGTTAAAGTAGCAGGAGCTCCTCAAAAGTGTTCTTCTGTTAAAACATTAGGTGTAATAGATGATATAACAGCACTTGCTAAGAGTAGTAACGTTTATCAATTTAAAATAGCAATTCGTGTAAATGGTCAAGAATATAAAAGAGGTATGAAGCTAAACTTTAATCAAAAAGCTTTTGATACTTATAGAACGATGTATCACTCTTTTGGTCTGGGAGTAAAAACAGGAATAGATTTACCTATAGAAAGTACTGGTTATACTTCTAAAGATAAATCTGCAGGTAATTTATTAGATTTTGTTATGGGACAGTATGAAACATATACTCCAATACAATTATCTCAATATATCACAACAATTGCTAATGGAGGAGAGAGACTACAACCACATCTTTTAAAAGAAGTACATTCATCTAGTAGTACCGATAAGATTGGTGATTTAGAATTTAAAGTTGAGAAAAAGGTTTTAAATAAAATAGATACTAAAGAAGAATATATGAATAGAGTTAAACAAGGATTTATTGCTGTTATGAATAGTCCTGGTGGTTATGGAGTAGGCTATATGGACCGAAGTATTAAACCAGCAGGCAAAACTGGTACTTCTCAGAGTTTTATTGATACTGATGGAAATGGTATAATAGATACGGAGACAATTACTAGTTCATTTATAGGATATGCTCCATATGATAATCCAAAAATGAGTATTATGGTAACATCACCAAACTCTTCACAACCAAATTCTAATACTAATTATGCTAGTTTAGTTACTTATAGAATAAGTGGAGAAGTATCAAAAAAATATACTGAAATGTATGGAAGTTAAGAATTAGAAGTAGGTGAAGTAAATGCATCATAAAATAAAAAATATAAAACGAATTATAACTTATTCTTTAATTTTTTTAATTCCAATAATTACGTTAATATCTATTTTTTTAAGTTATAATTATTATTTAAATAAAGAAAAAGAGTTAGAAGTAAAAACTATAAACGAAGAGAAAAAAGAAGAGAAAAAAGAACAGAAAGAAAAGTATGTTGAACCATATATTAATGAATTACCTGAGGCTAGACAAACTTATAATAATCAGAATATTATGGGTAGAATAGAAATACCTAATATGAATATAAATAATTATGTAACTAGAACTTCTGACAATAGTTATTATTTAAATTATAATTTATACAATGTATATGATCAAATTGGAGCTCCTTTCTTTGATTATAGAAATACTAATTTAAATACTGACAAGCAAATTAATATTTATGGTCATAATACTCAAAATAATAAAATATTAGATAAACTTCCATTTACAAATTTAGAACAATATACTAATCAGGATGTTTTTAATAATAATAAAGATATTTATTTATATATTGATGAGAGAAAAGTACATTATGAAGTAATAGCAATTAAAATTATTACAGATGATGTTGAACATATGAATATAGTATTTGATAATAATAAAAAGTTTGTTGAACATTCTAAAAAGTTACTTGCTAATGCTTTGTATAGCAGAGATGCTGAAATAACTAAAAAAGATAGATTATTAGTGCTTCAAATTTGTCATTATGATCCAATGGGTTCATATTTATTAGTAATTGGAAAAGAAGTATAGTATTTATATAAAAAATCTTTTGCAAATTAATAAAACTCTGGTATAATACCTATAGACGTGTAAGGAGGGAAGGAAAATGGCTAAAGTAGGAAATAGACAATATAAGACATTAGTATGTACTGAGTGTCACGAAGAAAATTATAGAGTTGAAAAAAATGTTAGAAATACAACAGATCGTCTTGAATTAAAAAAATACTGCCCTAGATGTAGAAAACATACTACACATAAAGAAAAAAAATAAAATAAGCTCATAACTTATTTTTTATATAATAGGAAGTGAAAATATGATTAGTACAAATGATTTAAAAAACGGTATTACAATTGAGTATGAAGGTAATATTTATGTTGTAATGGAGACTCAACATGTTAAGCCAGGAAAGGGTGCAGCTATTGTTAAGGCTAAATTAAAAAATCTTAGAACTGGAGCAATTTTTGAACAAACTTTTAATGCCGGTGTTAAAGTAGCAACTGCTCGTATTGATAAACAATTAATGCAATATTTATATAATATGAATGATACTTATTATTTCATGAATATGACTACATATGAACAATTAGAATTAAGTGAGGCTCAAGTAGGAGAATCCAAAAAATTTCTTAAAGAAAATCTTGAAGTTTATATAACTAGTTTTGAAGGAGAGATTTTGGGAATAGACCTTCCAGATAAGGTTGAATTAGAAATAACTCATACTGAACCAGCAGTAAAAGGAAATACTACAACTAATGCCTTGAAAGATGCTGAATGTGAAACAGGACTAGTGGTAAGAGTACCTTTATTTGTTGAACAAGGAGAAAAAATTTTAGTTTCAACTTCAGATGGTAAATATGTATCAAGAGCTTAAGGCTCTTTTTCTTTTTTATAAAAATGTAAACTTTTGTTTTTCTTATCAAATAATTTATAATCTGTAGTATAATATAGTTAGAAGATTGGAGTAATTATATGGCAAAAAGAAAAAAAAGAAAATCAAAAAGTAAATCAACTATTGAATTAAGTCCAGATATATATGCTTTATTAATAGTATTTATTTGTATAATTGGATTGGGAAAATTAGGACCAGTTG
This sequence comes from uncultured Erysipelotrichaceae bacterium, assembly GCA_902776735.1. GTDB lineage: Bacteria > Bacillota_I > Bacilli_A > RF39 > UBA660 > UBA3789. The sequence goes on from CACYRE010000014.1 coordinate 9,671, forward strand.
GAAGAGTAATTACATCTTTTAGCTTATTTTTATCAGGTTCTGCTTATATGCCTTTTATTATATTATTTTTGATACTTGGAATTTATACTTTTTTTAAGAAAGAATGGCCAGATTTTTTTAGTACTAAAATGTTAGGACTATATTTATTTATAATTGGATTACTTACATTTATGCATTGGGATTTTATAGCACAAAATAATGGTAATACAAGTTTGGTTTTTAGAGAGACACTAGATTCATTAATGAAAGGCTTTAATTCCATAATGAATACTGGTACCATTATTGATACAATATCAGTTGGAGGTGGAATAATAGGTGGAGTATTTGCCTTAATATTTGCTAAATTATTCTCACTTCTTGGTATGAAAATAATTACAATAATATTTATTATCGTTGGAATATCACTATTTACTGGCTTTTCTATTAGTGAATTTATTAGAGAAAAAATTTCTGTTAGCAAAAATCATGCTAGAGGAAAGGAGCTTGAAAGTAATAAAGAAAAAGCTTTGGATAATAAACAAATATTTCCTAATCAAAAAGTTAAAATTAGTAATGGTAATGAAATTGAAGAAGAGACAGAGAAACCTAAAATTAAAAATATTGATGAATTAAAAAAGATTTCTATTGATCAAGAATCTAAAGAAGAAAATGAAGTTAAAGAAGAAATTAAAGAAAAAGAAGATGTGACTAATCCTAGTTATCAATTGCCACCTCTTTCATTATTAAATAAACCTAAACCTAAAGATAATTCTATGGATAATGCATCTATTGAATCTAATATACAAAAGCTTGAAGATGTTCTTCGAAGTTTTAATGTAAATGCTAAAGTAGTAGAGGTTCATATTGGACCAACAGTTGCTCAATATGAGTTAGAGATTGCTAGTGGAACAAGAGTAAATAAAATTACTACTTTAAGTAGAGAAATAGCTTTAGCTTTATCAAAAAAAGATGTTAGGATTGAAGCACCTATTCCAGGTAAGAGTACGGTAGGCGTTGAGTTTGCTAATGATAAACCAACTTCAGTTAGTTTTTTTGAAATAATGGCTAGTAAAGTAATGCAGCAAAATAAAGATAAAAAGCTTATGGTTCCACTTGGTAAATCAATTATGGGTGATATTGGAGTTTGCGAAATTAATAAGATGCCACATTTACTTATTGCTGGTACTACTGGTTCTGGTAAATCAGTATGTGTTAATGGAATTATCTGTTCAATTTTGATGCGTGCAAAACCTGATGAAGTAAAACTTGCTATGGTTGATCCTAAAGTTGTTGAACTATCTGTTTATAATGGAGTACCACACTTAATGTGCCCAGTTGTATCAGATCCTAAAAAGGCAGCCGTATTACTTGCTAAAATGGTTGCTGAAATGGAACACAGATATCAACAATTTAGTGAAACTGGAACTAAAAAGATAGAAGGCTATAATGAATATATTGAAAAGTGGAACGCTAAGAATCCTGATGCTCCAAAGAAAAAAATGCCTTATATCGTAATTATTATCGATGAATTATCTGATTTGATGATGGTAGCAGCTAAAGAAGTAGAAGATTCAATACTTCGTATTACTCAAAAAGCTCGTGCTGCTGGAATTCATTTGATTGTTGCAACTCAACGACCATCAACTGAAGTAATTACAGGTTTAATTAAAGCAAACATCCCGTCAAGAATTGCTTTTGCAGTCGGTTCTGGAATAGATTCACGTACAATACTTGATCAAGTAGGAGCAGAAAAACTTCTTGGAAAAGGCGATATGTTCTTTTTACCAATTGGAATGAATTCTCCAATTAGAATACAAGGTTCATTTATCACTGACGATGAAATAGAACGTATTATTAAATTTACTATTGAGCAACAGAAGGCTTCATATGAAGATACATTTATGAATCTTGAAAAAGAAGAATCAAAAGATTCTACTTCTACATCACCTGATGAAATTAAAACAAATGGAGAAGATGAATTATATAGTGAAATAGTAAAATTTGTAATTCAAACGCAGAAAGCATCAGCATCTCTTTTACAAAGAAAGTTTAAAATTGGTTATAATAAAGCTGCAACTATGATAGATAAACTAGAAGAAAATGGAATTATAGGACCTCCAACAGGTAATTCTAAGCCCCGTGAAGTATTAGTTCAATTTAGTGAAGACGAGGTAAATGAAGCTGAATCAGAATAGTTTAGGAAGATATGTTAGATTTTTCATTCGTAAATTACAAGTAGTTAAAGAGTAATAATAAGTAAAAATATTACTTCTTTTTTTCTTTTAATTAAAATGCTATAATTAACTAGAAAGAAGGTTGATTATTATGCCAACATTACATATTGAAAGTAAAAAAGAAGATATTGCAAAGAATGTTTTAATGCCTGGGGATCCACTACGTGCAAAATATATTGCTGAAAACTTTTTAGATGATTGTAAATTAGTAAATAAAGTTAGGAATATGTTTGCTTATACTGGAACTTATAAAGGTCATAAAGTAACTGTTTTTGCGTCTGGAATGGGAATTCCAAGTATTGGAATATATTCTTATGAATTATATAAATTTTATGATGTAGAAAATATTATAAGAATAGGTACTTGTGGTTCATATAATAAAAATATAAAAATACTTGATGTTGTTTTATCAAATGAGGCTTATTGTAAGACTTATTTTCCAAAATTATTAGACGGGGCTGATTTAGATTTAATCTCTTCCTCAGAAAAATTAAATAATAAAATAATAACTAAAGCAAAAGATAAAGGTATTACTTTAAAAGTAGGTAAAACTATAACTTCAGATGTATTTGATGTATATTGTGATAATCATGAAAAATTTAGAGCTAATTTTCCTGATATGGGATTCTTATCAGTAGAAATGGAAGCTTTTGGATTATTTTATATAGCTAAAAAACTAGGAAAAAATGCCACTTGCTTGATGACTGTTGTTGATTCATTATATGATAAGAGATCTCTTTCTAGTAAAGATAGACAAGAATCCTTAAATACTATGATTGAATTAGCTTTAGAATCTATAATTAATTAGAAAATGTACATAATAATAAAGAGGTGAAAATATGCAGGTAATTGATAAAGACTTAGGATCATTTAAAGTTCATCTAATTAAAACAGATTTATTTAAAACAATAACTATGAAAGTAATGTTTCATACTCCTATAATAAAAGAAGATATAACTAAAAGAAATATTTTATCAGATATCTTGTTAACTTCTTCTAGAAAATATGCTACAAGAAGAGATTTGAATATTAAATCAGAAGAGCTATATGCTGCTGATATTTATACGAGTAATCAAAGGATAGGTAATTATATTACTACTAGTTTTATCCTTCAAACATTAAATGATAAATATACAGAAGATGGTAATTTTGCATCATCAGTTGAATTCTTACATGAAATAATTTTTAATCCAGATTTAATAGATAATAAGTTTAAAGACGAAAAGTTAGAACTAGTAAAATCAAATGCTAAAATAGCATTAGAATCAATTAAAGAAAATAGTGAAAATTACTCTATAATCAGATTAAAAGAAGAATATGATAATAAAAGTTCAGTATCATATAGAATGACAGGTTACTTAGATGATTTAGAAAAAATTAATACTCAAAACTTATATGATTATTATGAAAAGATGATTGAAAATGATTATGTTGATATTTTTGTAATAGGAAATATTAATATAAAAGAATTATTGTTAATAATTAAAAAATATTTTAAATTTAGAAAAGTAAAGAAAAGAAAAAAATCTTATGAATTAGATTATCATCTACCAAGAAAGAAAGTTAAAACTATTAAAGAAGTTACAAGTAATAATCAAGCAAAGCTTGCAATTGCTTTATCAATTTCCAAGTTAAAAGATTTTGATAAAAAATATTCTTTATTAATATTAAATATTATTTTAGGTGGAACAGCTGACTCTAAATTGTTTAAAGAAGTCAGGGAGAAAAATTCTTTATGTTATACTATTAGCTCTTCATATAGTAGATTAGATAATTTGATGATAATTAGTGCTGGTATTGATAATATAAATTATGATAAAGTTCTTGATTTAATTAATAAAATTCTTGATGATATTAAAAAAGGTAAATTTAATGAATCAGATATTAGTGTTGCGAAAGAGTATTACAATACTTTAACTGAAAGTATTGTAGAATCTCCTGCTAGATTAATAAATGAAAGTTTTTCTGAAAAAATACTTGGTGTAGATTCATTAGAAAAAAGAAAAGAAAATATTAATAAGATTACTAAGAAAGATATTATTAGAGTTAGTAAGAAATTAAATATAGATACAATATTTTTATTAGAGGGTGGTGATTAAATGAAGAAAACAGAATTGAAAGGATTAGATATTTCTTTATATACTGAGAAATTGAATAATGAATTAGAAATTTATTTAATACCATACTCTAATAAGAAAAATTATTTTATTAGTTATGCTACTCATTTTGGAAGTGATATAACATCATTTACTGATAATGAAAATAAAACTCATACTCCACCACTTGGAGTAGCTCATTTCTTAGAACATAAAATGTTTGAGCAACTATCTGGGGAAGATCCATTTACTTTTTTTTCCAAGACAGGAACTGATTCTAATGCTTCAACTTCTTATGATAATACACAGTATATTTGTATGGGTACAAAAAATTTTAAAGAAAATTTACGCTATCTTATTAAGTTTGTCAATACTCCATATTATACAGATGAAAATGTTGAGAAAGAAAAAGGTATAATTGCTGAAGAAATAAATATGTATGCAGATGATCCAGATTATAAATTAGGAATGAAATTAAGAGAGAGCTTATATAAAAATAGTCCTAGAAGAATAGATATTGCTGGTACTGTAAAAGAAATATATAAAATTACTAAAGAAAATTTGTATGATTGCTATAACAGTTTTTATAAACCAAATAATATGTTTATTATAATAGTAGGTAATTTTGATAAAGATGAAGCACTAAGTGTTATAAAAGAAGAGTTAGATTCAAAAGAAAAGTCTAATATATCTGATGTAGAAAACGTAATAGAGCCGAAAGAAGTTAATAGAAAAAATTTAACTATAAAAGAAGATATAGAAGTATCTAAACTTGGATTTGGTTTAAAAATTCCAATTACTAATTTAACTCTAAAAGATGAAGAATTAGATTTATATCTTAATATGTTAACTAATATTTTATTTGGATCATCATCTGAATTTAGAGAGAGAATAAGAGAAAAAAAACTTATTAGTAATATATATACTGATTGGGAAAGATTAAATGATTATAGAACATTTTATATTATGGCATCTACTAAAAATCCAGATAAATTATTAGAAGAAATAGTAGATGAATTAAATGACTTATCTCTTCCAGAAAAAGTATTTGAAAGACTAAAGAAAGTTTGGATAGCAAATGAAGTTAAAATGATAGATGATATATATGCTACTATGTATAATTGCTTTGATGATATTATTAAATATAATAAAATAATTACTAATAGATTAGAATTAATAAAGAAAATGAATATAAATAAGTTAAATGATTTAGTTAAAGAAATAGATTTTACTAATACTAGTGTTGTTAAAATGTTAAGTAAAAATGTAAAAGATAAAAAGTTTAAAATAGACAATTTATCTATTGAAAATTAATAATAATTACATTAATTATAAAAAATTAAATTATTGATTAATTATGAATAAAATATTAAAATATATTTAATGATAGGTGATTTATAATTATGGATGTGTTTAGTAAAAAAAATGGGTTTACTTTAGTTGAATTATTAGGTGTAATTGTAATTATTGGAATATTGTCAGCTATGGCTATAACTGGTGTAACTAGATTAATTGA
>CACYRE010000015.1 GCA_902776735.1 uncultured Erysipelotrichaceae bacterium
TTTTTATTTTCATTTTTAAGTCCAACATAGTGAGCTGTCCAGTTATTTGTTTTTTTTAAATTAGCCCATTCTTCTGTTTGATAAAATGTAATTTGAGGATGATTATCAGCAAATGTTTTAAATTCCTCTTTAGTTATTTTTTCTAATTTCATTTTTTAGCTCCTTTTTGCTTCTTTTTCTAATAAATTTTCGATAAATTGGTACTAATTTTGTGAAGATAAAATACATGAAATGATTGGTAATATAATCCCATTCTCCAATGAATTCGACATAATCGCCTCCAAATTTTTTCTTAAATTCATGAAGTCCAAGACAAGGATTATCTTTTGATAAGTCTCCAATTGTTCCAAATTGATCATATATTTTAATACCTTTTTCTTTGCAATATCTAATATGCTCGCTATAGGTATAATAATTTACATAAGTTTCTGTTAAAATGTTATGATTTCCGGCATATAGAACCCAAGCTTTATCACCGTATTCAATGATCATATGAGCACTTAATGTAATATCATTGCCATATTGTTTTCTATATTCTTTATATTTTTCAATTTCTTTTGTTGTATTTTCTTTCTGTCTTGTTAGTTCTTTTAGTTTGTTTTTAGCACTTTTACTTAAATTATCAATTGGTAAAATAGATATTTGGTCATTTATTTTCTTTAAATCATTTTCTAATACTTTTAATGTTTTATTAATATGTACTTTTCCTAAAAAGATGGTTGCTTTACTATTTTTGTTTCCATTAAATATTTCATATAAAGTATTATAATAATCTTCGGTGTATGAAATAAAATTTTTTCTATCTTCTGTTAAGGTCATTAAGTGATAAAATTCACCTAGATCTTTTTCGGTACCAATTGAGACTTCTGTATTTAATTTTTTAGCTTTTGCAATTCTTTGTTTAGTGGTTTTAGAAAAATGATTTTCTATTTCTTCTAATGTTTGGTTTAAATCTATTCTAAAGGTGTATCTTGGTTGCATAGTTTCAAAATTTTTAGTAAAACCTAAATGTTTAAAACCACATTCTTTTAAAGTATTAAATAACTCATTATAATCTTTATTTTTTGATACTTCCTCTAAATAATTGGTTTGCTCTTTTATTAAATCTGGATCAATTTTTACAAAAATAGCTTTTTTCTTTTTAGCAAATTCAACTACTTTCTTTGTCATATTTCTTACTAGTTCTTTATTTTTAAAATCTATAACAAAGCCACGTGGTGCATAAAAATATGTATAGTTTAATGGAAGCTTCTTTTCTAATAAAAGTGTAGCAGCTTGAATTTCATTTTCATCATCAACCAATCCTAAATAATATGGTATTAAATTTTTCTTTGTTTTAGAAAATTCTCCCCAAGAAAGGGATTGCAAAAAATGAGATTTTGTTTTGTGATTTTTAACATATTCATCAAATTCTTCCTTCTCAATATTTTTTAGATGCAACATAAATTAACCTCACTTTCCTTATTTTTAGTATACCATAAAGTGAGGAAAAAACTACATAATTTTAACTAGACCATATAAAAATTGTCATCTTTTTCTAAATAATTATTTTGACTTGTTTTTTCTAAGATTTTTAATTTAGTTTCAATTCTTTTTAAAGTTTCATTTATTTTAATTAATTCTTCTAATATATTTAAATTATTATTAGGAATAAAGGGATATGAGTAATTATTCATAAAATCAACTTCTTTCTTATTATTTTATGTATTATTTAGTTGATTGTGCTAAAATATTTGTAGGTGATTTTATGCGAATTAGGAATGTTAAAAATAAAGAAGAGTTTATGAATAATTCTAGTTATCTTTTAAAAAATTATCTTGATTATAAGGGTAGATGGAATTCTTTATTTAATAATAATAATCCGATTTATATTGAAATAGGAATGGGTAAAGGTAAGTTTATAATTGAGAATGCAATTAAATTTCCTGATATTAATTTTATTGGAATTGAGAAATTTGATAATATTGTTGTAAAGTGTTTAAAAAAGATTCCGGATAATTTAAATAACTTGATAATAATAAGAGCAAATGCTTTAGATATTGATAATATTTTTGGAAAAGAAGTATCTAAAATATATCTTAATTTTTCTGATCCTTGGCCAAAGAATCGACATGTTTTGCGAAGACTTACAAGTAAAATATTTTTAGATAAGTATAAAAATATTTTAATAGATGATGCAACAATAGAAATGAGGACTGATAATAGGGAATTATTTCAATACTCTTTGGTTAGTTTAAGTTCTAATCAGTTTATTTTAAATTATGTGAGTCTTGATTTGCATAAAGATAATCCTCCTCTTATTACTACCGAGTATGAAGATAAATTTTCCAGTAATGGAATGCCTATTTATTACTTAGAATGTTATAATATGTCTAAACTTCGTAAATAAATTTAAAAAATTTTTACATTTATAAAAAAGATGATATAATGTATTAAGAGTAGGTGAAATATGAAAAAAATTATAGTTTTACTCTCTATAGTAATGTTATTTATGAGTGGCTGTTCTGTTACTAAACTAGATTCAGAAGACATTGGTAAAAATATTAAGACATTACTATCTACAGATAACAATTTATTTAATGTATTTTATGATGGTTATAAATACTATTTACCTAAAGGAACTGGTTTTGTTTCTAGAGATGATTATAATGCTATTATAAAAGATGCTAATGGTAATAGATATTTTTTATATGTAGATGTTATTAGTTATTATGAAAAACATAAAAATACTTATCAAGAAAGTAAAAAATCTCATTATTCTAGAATATTAAATTATAATAATAAAACTGGTTATATTCAAATAGATAAGAAGGGTTCAAAATACTTTATTCAATTTGTTTATAATTATGCTAAAATAGAAGCATTAGTTCCTAAAGAAGATTTAACTGATTCAATTAATAATATGTGTTATATATTAAGATCTATTAAATTTAATAGAAAAGTAATTGAAAGTATGATTGGAGAAGATACATTAGATTATAAAGAACAGAATTATTCTTTGTTTAAAGATGATTCTAAAAATGAGAATTTCTTAGGTGTTGTTGAAAAATATGAGACTGATGATTATAAGAAAGATTTAGAAGATGAAAAGATTGATTTAAATAATTAAAGAGGTGGACTCATGGGTGTATTTGATAAAATAAAAAATGCTCTTTTTGAGGTTGAATACGTAGAAGTAGATGAACCTTCTAAACCAGAAAAAAAGAAAAAAAGTAAGAAGCAAGAAAAAATAGAAAAAAAAGAGGAAGTTAAACCAATTGCTAAAAAAGTAGTTTTGCCTGGTAAGGAAGAAAAAGTTAAAAAATTAGAAGAAGAAGAGTTAAAAGACGATAACTTTGAAACGCGTCCAAAGAATGAAACTATAAAAGAAGATAATTCTAAGAGTTTTAAATTTATGGATGATAATGATTTTAAAGTAGATGACTATGATAAAAGTGAGCCAGAAATTGTAAAAGTTGTAGATAAAGTTGATGAACATACTAAACGTAGTGAATATAAAAATAATTATAATAATAATAATAATAATTCTAATTTAACTAATAATTATGCTTATCAAAATGATAACAATAATTATAATAATACTTATAGTCTACAAAATGATGATAAATCAAAACTTTATTCTGCAGGAAAGAGTGAAAGTAAGCCTTATGGTTTAGATAAATCATATAAGATACCAACTTATGAGTATGGTAAGTATGAAAAGAACGAAGAAAAAAAGATTTTTAAACCTAGTCCTATTATTTCACCAATATATGGTATTTTAGATAAGAATTATAAGAAAGAAGATGTTGTACAAAAAAAAGAAGTTAGAATTACAAGTAGTTATACTAGATCTAATGTTAGCGTAGATGAAGTTAGGGATAAAGCTTTAGGTGTTGAACATGAAGAAGCAAAAACGGAAGAAAATGATACAAAATTTAGTGTTGATGATGGAGAAGATGATAATTTACTTGTTGATTTAACAGATGATAGTGAAAAGCCAGAAGTTAAAGAATTAACTATGGGTGATGCTTTAGAGTATTTTCAAGATTTGGGGCTTGAATATAATGTTGATTATTTAGATGCTAATAATAAAGGCAGTCAAAATAAAGTTAATCCAAAAATAAGCAAATATGAAGAAGCAAATGTAGAAGTAAAAAGTGAAGAAAAAAAGCCTTCAGTTAGTGAAGTATTAAAAAAAGAAGCTGGTATTAACAAAAAAGAAGAAGCAGAAAAATTTGAAAGTAATATAAAGCCCACGATAATAAAAAATGAGTCTATAGAAGATGATACTAAAAAAGAAGATGATAATTTATTTGATTTAATTGATTCTATGTATGAAGAGAAAGGAGATTAGTAAAATATATGGAATTTTTAAGTTCATTTTTGCCTATAATATTATATATAGTAGCAATTATATTATTAGTTATTTTAATTGTTTTAGCTATTAGACTAATTAGAGTAATTAATAAAATTGATGTTTTAGTAGATAATGTTGAAGAAAAAGTAAATAGTTTTAATGGGGCAGTGTCAGTTATGAAATCTGTTTCAAATAGTATTTCTAATATTTCTGATACTGTTGCTTTTGGACTTACTTCAGTGTTTTCTAAAATATTTAATAAATTTAATAAAAAAAAGGAGGAAGATATTTATGAGTAAAAAAGGTGGATTTGGAAAATTAGTAGTAGGAGCTGCAATTGGAGCAGGACTTGGAGTTTTATTTGCACCTAAGAAGGGTAGTGAAACAAGAACTTTGTTAAAGAAAAAGCTTGATGAATTAGTAGATCAGGCAAAAAATATTGATGTAGAAGATGTAAAGAAAAAATTTGATACAAAAATAAATGAGATTAGAATGGAACTTGTTGATTTAGATAAAGAAAAAGCAATGGATATTGCTAAAGAAAAAGCGGCTGATTTAAAGAAAAAAACTCAAGATTTATATGATTTAGCTATGGAAAAAGGGACTCCTGTTATAAAAAATACAGCCAAAGAATTATTAGAAACAGTTTCTAAAGTCTCAAAAGAGACTATTAAAAAGATAGAAAAGACTGAAAGGTAGTTATAAGCTTATGATTTATTCATAAGTTTTTTAGAATTGTTTGCTATTACACTGTTTATGTGTTATAGTTTAGATAGTTTTTGTTGATAAATAGATTAGTAGAACTAATTATTGTTTTTTAGAGATCTAATGGTTGGTGAAAATTAGAAGATAATTATTTTGAATTACACTATTTGGAGAAAAGTCGTTTATCGCGTTAAGATATTTAAGGTGTATTTTATACATAAATAAAGGTGGTACCACGAATATTCGTCCTTTGAGGAAGATATTCGTTTTTTTTAGGAGGAATTTTTATGACAAATTGGGAAGAATTAAAATGGAGAGGTTTAATAAAAGATACGGCAGGAGCTGATTTAGAAGAAGTAATTAATAAAGGTGGTTTTACATTTTATTGGGGAACTGATCCGACTGCTGATTCTCTACATTTAGGACATTATAGTTCTTTAGTTACTGCTAAAAGACTTATGTTAATGGGAAATAAACCTTTACTATTATGTGGTGGAGCAACAGGAAGAATAGGAGATCCTAGACCTACTGCTGAAAGAGAAATTATAGGTCTTGATACTTTAAATCATAATATTTCATGTATTCAAAAACAAATTGATAAACTATTTGATGGAAAAGCACAGCTTGTTAATAATTATGACTGGTTTAAAGATTATAATTATTTAGATTTTTTAAGAGATATTGGTAAGTTTATTAATGTAAATTATATGATTAATAAAGATATTATAAGTAGAAGGTTAGAGACTGGTATTACTTATGCTGAGTTTAGTTATATGCTTATTCAGGGATTTGATTTTTTAAATATGTATCAAAAAATGAATTGTATTATGCAAGTAGAAGGCAGTGATCAATGGGGTAATATTACAACGGGAATTGATTTGATTCGTAAGATTACTGGAAAAGAAGCTTATGCTTTTACAATGCCATTAATATTAGATTCTACTGGTAAAAAATTTGGTAAAAGTGAAGGAAATGCTTTATGGTTAAATGAAGATAAAACATCATCTTATGAATTATATCAATATTTAATTAATACTGATGATACTAAAGTATATGAATATTTAAAAGTATTTACATTTCTAACTCCTAAAGAGATAGATAAAATAATGGAGGAACATAATAAAACTCCAGAAAAAAGAATTGCTCAGAAGAAACTTGCAGAATGTATAATTACTGATTTGCATGGTAAAGATAGTTATAGTCAGGCAGTTAAAATAAGTGAAGACTTATTTAGTGGAGATATTAAGAATTTTACTGGTAAAGATATTGAGATTGCTTTTAAAGGAATGGATAATTTTATTATAAATAGTGATTTAAATATAGTTGATTTACTAGTTAATAATAAAATATGTTCTAGTAAAAGAGAAGCGAGAGAGTTTATTAATAATAATTCTATTACAATTAATGGTAATAAGATAAATGATTTAGAATATGTTATTACTAAAAATAAATGTATAGATAATACATATATAGTTATTAGACGTGGTAAGAAAAAATATTTTGTTGGAAAATATATGTAATTACTGTGGTGGTTTTATGAAATATAGACAATCGTATTATGATAATTGTGGTAATTGTGAGTTTTACGAATTTAGTAGTGGGAATTCTAAGGGCTTTTGTAGTTGGTATGGAAGTTATTATTATCCGGATGAAAGTTGTTCTCATCAAAGAAATATAAGCAAACCAGAAGGTGGGTGCTACATAACTACCATTACATGTAATATATTAGGATACTCAGATGACTCACCTATTTTAAATTCTCTTAGAGGACTTAGAGATAATGTAATGCAAAAGGATGAAAAATATGCAAAACTTTTAATGATTTATGATGCTGTTGGGCCACAAATTGCAAGTACTATTCTTGAACAATATTATGAAGATAAAGATAAAAAAATACCTTTAGCTATTTACAATTTATATTTAGTACCAGCAGCAAAATTATATGACAATAAACAATATGAAGATTCTATTAACAAATATATAGATATGATAGAAAAACTAGAATCTATTTATAAAATAGATATTCATAATATTGACGTAAAAGATTATGATTATACTAAAGGCGGACATGGAAAAGTATATAAATTAAATAAATGACATATATTAGAAAGAAGAAATTATGATTTTCTTCTTTTTCTATTCTATAATTTTATTATTTCTGATATAATTTGCATGAAGATAGGAGATGTTTTAGATGAAATTAATAAAGAAATTTAAATTTATAAATACTATTTTAATGGTAGTTATAATAACTGAGGTAATATTTATTTCCTATCATTTAATTAATAAAAAAGAAAAATATATTTATTTTGATGGAATAAATGCTATTACTTCTAATGATAATTATTATGTAGGTGTTGGTAGTAATAATGATAATGATATGCACTTTGAAAAAGCTAAGGTATCTATTTATAATACTAAGAAAGATAAAGTTAATGATATTATTTATAATATTGGATATAATAGTTCTTTTTTTGGAGTTGTGCTTGATAATAATGATATAGTAGCTGTAGGTAGTTATGAAGAAGATATTAGTGATAGAGAAGATTCTGTTAGGAAAGCTTTAATTGTTAAATATGATAAAAGTGGAAAAATTTTATTTCAAAAAGATTTTGAATTATTAAATAATTCACGATTTACTAGTATTGTAAAATATAAAGATTATTATTATGTAACTGGACAAAGTGTTTATAAAAGTACTGAATTAGGTAATAAAAGTGGTGGTGCTATACTTTGTAAATATAATAAAAATGGTAAATTAATTTGGTGTAAATCTTATGGAAGTAATAAGAGTGCTATATATAATGAATTACTTGTATATAATAATAATTTATATGTAGTTGGTAGTGATGAAGGTTATTTGGGAATTATATGTAAGTATGATTTAGATGGTAATATTATTAGATATGATAATTATAAATCTACTGATGATATTGGTTTTAGTGGAATTATTAATATAGGTAGTAATATATATGTAAGTGGTTCTAATAGAAGCGGTGATAATAATACGGCTATGATTGCTATGTATGATGATAATTGTAATTATATAAAAGAAAATGTTTATAAAACAGATAAGACTAGTAGATATAATAAATTAGTTGTTGATGATAATAATGATATTATTGTAATTGGAACAATTTATATGGAGAAAGTTGTAAATCATAATATTATAAATGATTATAATTATGATGGAATTATTGGTAAATATTCTAGTGATTTAGAGAAAATAGATGCAGTTAAGTACGGCGATGAGCGTGATGATTATTTTACTGATATTATTTTTTCTAATAATAAATATATAGTAGCAGGTTATTCTTCTTATGAAGATGGTAGTTATATGAGTAAATTTATTAATTATAGTAAGGCACTTAAAGTTTTGGAGGTTGAATAATGAAAATAACTTTAGTAAGGCATGGACAGACTGAGGAAAATTTTAAGGGATTGATTCAAGGGAGAAGTAATAATTTACTTAATGATACTGGTAGAAGGCAATGCAAGTATTTAAGAAATAAATTATTGGATAAAAATTTTGATTATTGTTATATGTCTCCTCTTGTTAGATGTGTAGAGACTGCTTTTATTCTTGTTGGTGATAGGGTTCCTACTATAAGAGATGATAGACTAATTGAAAGAGATATGGGTGAGTTAGAAGGGAGGCCTTGGGAAGAATATAATGCTTATAAGTATTGGGATTATGAACTAAATTGTGGTGATAGAGGAATTGAAAGAGTAAAAGAAATATTTGAAAGATGTAGAGATTTTTTAAATTATATAAATAATAAGTATGATGATAATGCATCTATATTAATTGTTACTCATGGAGCACCTTATAGAGCTCTAAGATATCTAATTAAAGGTAAAAAAATAAGTGGTCATTTACTAGATGGAAAAATAGATAATTGTATGTATGAGGAAATAACCTATTATTTTCTTATAACTAAATTTATAAATTTTTATATAAAAAAAGAGAACATTGATTATAATACCTTTAAAGTTCAGACTAAATAAAAGAAATTAAAATATGGTAAATTTATTTAGAAATTGCTTATGTGATATCAAAGAAGTATAAAAATGTTAAAGGAATTTATGGAATAATAATATTAAAGAAACATATAGAAAATAAATTAGTTTTATGCAATTAAAACATGAATGACTTTTATAAAATAAGCTTCTTAAGAAATAAAAAATACGTTCATTGGTATAATAATGAACGTATTCAAAAGAATCTTGGATACTTATCACCTGTACAGTATCGTCTAAAATTTTTAAATTAATTTATCTTTTATTTAGTGAGTACTTAACAGGTAGTAGTATTTTAGTTTTCTTTTTTTATTTATTATAGAATTCAACTATTAATGCTTCAATCAGCATTTAATTCATTTCTTTCTGGTAATCTTACATATGTTGCTTCTTTCTTATTATCATCATATGTTATAAATTCAACTCTTTTTGAAGTCTTTTCTAGTGATTCTGTAACAATTTTTAAGTTTTTATCATCATCTTTTAATGAGATAACATCTCCTGGTACACATCTGTATGATGGAATATCAACTTTTTTACCATTTACAGTGACATGCCCATGATTAACTAGTTGTCTTGCTCCACGACGAGTAGTAGCAAATCCAGCTCTATAAACTAAGTTATCAAGTCTAGATTCAAGAAGTCTTAAGAAGTTTGTACCATTGACACCTTTCATTTTTTCAGCTTCTCTAAATATTTTTAAAAATTGTCTTTCGCTTACTCCATACATGAATTTTACTTTTTGTTTTTCTTTTAATTGATTACCATAATCAGATAATTTTCCTTTACGGTCATTACCATGTTGACCTGGACCATATGAACGACGAGCTAGCTCTTTTCCAGTTTCACTAATTGAAAAACTAACACGACGAGCTTTTTTGTAACTTGGTCCACTATATCTTGACATTAAATCTCTCCTTTCTTATTACAAATTCTTTCCAATATAGTCATAATTTAGGGAGTTTTTCTTATTCTTTCACGTAAACAGCTATGGTTACTAGATTCATAAATGAAAAACACATTAAATTATTCTATATGTGCTGTTTCAAGAAATTTGCAATATTAATTATATGAAAAATTTGTTGATATGTCAAGGAAATATTTAGATTGTGCTGATTCATATAGATATTATTATAAAAATGTAGAAATTTGTAATATTTTTGTGATAAAATATAGTTGATAGAATAGAGGTGTGAATATGCAAGGACAATATCTTATTATTGGATCAACTATTGTTATTATATTAGTAATTGTTATTGTAGTGTTACACTTTGTTAAAAAAGCTGAAATTAAGTATTATCGAAATAAAGTAAAAAATTTGGAAGTCCAAAGAAATATGGTTGCTTCTACTCCCGTACTTGTTGAATTATCTAAAGTAGAACCAATAATCAAAAATGATAAAATGGAAGAAAAATATAATAAGTGGCAAGATAAGTTTACTAATATTAGAGAAAATAGACTAAGTATAATTGATGATATGTTAATAGACTTAGATGTTTATATAGATAAAAGGGATTATAAATCTTGCGATTATAGAATTGCTAAAACAGAGATAGAAATATATAAAGTAAGAGAATCTGCTCAACATTTACTTGATGAGATAAAAGATATTACATTAAGTGAAGAAAAATATAGAGCAATTGTTATAAAATTAAAAGCTAAATATCGTAATTTAAATAAAGAATTTAATGATCATCGTGAACTTTTTGGATTTATGCAAGAAGCAGTTAGTTTGCAATTGGAAAATATTGAAAGACGTTTTCTTGATTTTGAAAAAGTAATGGAAGAAAATGACTATAATGAGGTAGTAAATATTTGTAAAGCACTTGATACAATGATTGATCATATGGAAATAATTATAAATGAGTTACCTGATGTGTTACTTATGTGTAATACGGTTCTTCCAAAGAGAATGAAGGAAGTAGAAGATACATATAATGAAATGACACATGAAGGATATGTTTTAGATTATTTAAACATTGAATATAATATTAATGAATCACGTAAAAATATAGAAAGAATTCTTGACAAAGTTAAAGTAATTAACTTAGAGGGCTGTATGTTTGATTTAAAGACTATGCTTGAATATTATGATTCATTATTTGTAGATTTTGAAAAAGAAAGATTATGTAGAAAAGTATATGAAGAAGAGTTAGAAGCTTTTACTAAGAGAATTGAGAAGACTAATAAACTTGTTAGTGATGTATATGCTCAATTAGATGATATTAAGAATATGTATGATTTAAATGATCAGGATGTTGAAATTATACATGAAGTTAATAAAGTATTAGTTGTTATAAATGATGATTATAAGAAAATGTTACAGAAAGATAATGCTAAATCTACTCCATATAGTGCTTTAAATGAGGAAGTAGAAAGTTTGACTGAGAGACTTGGTGTTATGGAAGAAGACTTTGATAAGGCTTTGAAGTCTTTAGGTAATATGTATGATGATGAAGTAAGAGCTAGAGAGCAATTAGATGAAATACAGGGATTTTTAAAGACTTGTAAGAATAAAATTAGAAGTTATAAATTACCTATTATTACAGATAATTATTTTGTACAATTAGATGAAGCAAATGAAGCTATTCTGGAAGTTATTAAAGAATTAGAAAAGAAACCTATAGTGATTAAGACTTTAAATACTAGAGTTGATACTGCAAGGGATTTGGTTTTAAAATTATATAATACTACTAATGATATGATTAAGACAGCTCAGCTTGCAGAAATGGCAATAGTATATGGTAATAGATATAGAGTAAAATATAATGAAATAGATGTTGGTTTGACTGATGCTGAGAAGTTATTTTATAAGGGAAAATATAAAGAATCTTTAGATACATCAATTAGGGTAACATCTTTAGTTGATAAAGATATATATAGAAAGTTGTTGAGGGTATATGATGAATGAAAAAGGATTTGGGAGTTTTGAGGTATTAACGATTTTGGTTGTAATTATTTGTATTGTTGCATTTTTACTTTATCAAGTTTTAGGGGATACAGCTAGTCAAAAATTTAAAACTATGATTGAAAATGCTAATAGTTTTGGTAGAACAATTGTTAATAATCCGAATTCCTTTAGCAGTCAAAATACTATTTATTTAGATGAAGCAATTAATGATGGAAGTATTAAGTCAATAAAGAGTCCTTTTGGAGGTATTTGTGATGGTGCTGAGACGAAATATTATAGGGATGAGAATGGAGTTTCTAAGGTTAATTTAAGATGTGGTGACTACTTGATAAATAATTTAAAAATTGGAGATACTTCACCGTCAATATATAAGATTAGTAAATGGAGTACAAAAAAACCTAGTGGAAAAGATGTAGAAGAGAAGGTTTTATATAATTGCCTTTCTAATGGAAGTGAATTATATAATAATTATATGGAGGATTTGTATTTAGTATATATGATTAGAAGAGATTATGGTGTTGATGTTTACTCTCTTGATGATATTAGTGAATGTCAGGTAGTTTCAAAGACATTTTATCGTACTAAAGAAGTTGCTGAATAGATATAGATATATCTATTTTTCTATGGTAAAATATTTCTCAATGGAGGGATTTAATGAAAGTTATATTAATTAAATATGGTGAATTGAATACTAAAGGTGATAATCGTAATTTTTTCATTAATACTTTATATGATAATATTAGGAATAAATTAAAAGATTATAATGTTGATATAGTTAAAGATAGAGCTAAAATGACTATTAAGTTTAATGATAATGATTTAGATAAAATAGAGAATATTATTAGTAAAATATTTGGAATACATTCTTATACAGTAGCTGAGGTATGTAGTGATAATCTAGATGATATTAAAAATACTATATTAAAGGTTGCTAATAAGTTAGACTATAAAACTTTTAAAATAGAGAGTAAAAGAAGTAATAAAAATTTTAAAATTCATAGTATGGAATTAAATAAAATACTTGGTGGTACTATATTAAAAAACAATTCTAATGTTAGTGTAGATGTTCATAATCCCGAATTGTTACTTAGAGTTGAAGTTAGAATTGACAGGGTATATGTATATTATAAAGTATGTGCTGGTAGTGGTGGCTATCCTGTTGGAACTCAACCAAAGGCTTTATTGATGTTATCTGGGGGAATTGATTCTCCAGTTGCAGGATATATGGCGATGAAACGTGGAGTGAAGATTGATGCTGTTTATTTTGAAGCTAGACCTCATACTAGTTTAGAGGCTAGAGAAAAAGTCATTTCTTTATGCAGAAAATTATCTGTTTATACTACTTCTATTAATTTACATATTGTTAATTTTACTCCTATTCAAGAAGAAATTTATAAAAATTGTAGAAGTGATTATTGTATTACTATAATGAGAAGAATGATGTATAGAATAATGGAGAAACTTTGTAAAAAATATAATGGAGTGGCAATTGTAAATGGAGAAAGTATTGGACAGGTAGCAAGTCAAACTTTAACTAGTATGAATGTAATAAATAGTGTAACTAATATGCCTGTAATTAGACCTCTTGCTTGTTTTGATAAATTGGAGATAATGGAAATTGCTAGGGAAATTGAAACATATGAAATTAGTATTTTACCATATGAAGATTGTTGTACTGTGTTTGTTCCACGTCATCCAGCAATAAATCCTAAAATTAATATAGCATTAAATGAAGAGTCATTATTTGACTATGAAAGCCTTATTAATAAAGCAATTGACGAAGTTAATACTATTAAAATAGATAGTGAAGATGATAGAGAATTTGATAATTTATTATAAAAAACGTATAAAATTTTAATAAATTTACATCCTATATGTAGGAGGTGAGTTTATGGCAAGACCAAAGAAAAATGCTAGAAAAGCACAAACTACTAAAAATACAGCAGATAATATGAAGTATGAAATTGCTTCAGAATTTGGTGTAAATTTAGGAGCTGATGCTACTAGTCGTGCCAATGGACGTGTTGGTGGAGAAATGACTAAGAGATTAGTTGAAAATGGTAAGAACAAGAAATCTTCTACTAAAAGTAAAAAAAGTAAATAATAATAATGAAAAATGATGAATTAATTAAATTTTATTTATCATTTTTCTTTTTATATGATATAATATACTCTTGTTTGAGGGGTGATTTAAGTGGTTGATATTAATTCTAGTACAGTTTTTGAAATGGATAAATATATAAAAGAAAAATATAATTATAATTTTATAGGTTATAATGAAGATTTTTATAATAATTATTTTATTGAAAGAGAAAGTGAAGGTATTAATACTTTATTTTGGTTAAAAGATAATGATAAAAAATTTTTATTTAAACGAGTTAATGCTTTTGATTTAAATAAGTGGGGAGATTTAATTGTAATGGAGCTTGCTAAAGAAGTTGGTATTGATTGTGCGATTTATAGACCTGCAGTATTTAATGGAGAAACAGGTTTTATTACTGAGTCTTTTCTAAAAAATAATGAAAAATTAATTAATGCTAAAGAGTTAATGGATTTAGAAATTAAGAATAATTTTTCAGATAAAATTACTAATAAAATAAAAAAGCTTTGCTCTCAAAGTAATAGCCGTTGGAGACCAGATATTTATATGAGTCTTAATAATTATGTTGATATGATAGAAATAATTGATACTAATATATTTCTTAGTGACTTAGAAAAAGAGAGAATAAAGATTTCTTTAAAAAAGCTTTTATGTTTTGATTTAATTACTTTACAAAGTGATAGACATCCAGAAAATTATGGAATAATAAAAAAAGATAATGGATATGAATTTTCACCTTTGTATGATAATGATGCTTCTTTTTGTCTAGGTTCAAAAAATATATTAAAAAAAATTGAAAAATATATTTATGATGTACCAAGAGCTAAAAATTATCGAGAAGATATTTTGGAAATGTATCATAACTTTAATTCAGCATTTTCTTATAGAGATAATGATTATTTAACGGGTAAATATGGGGAAAATAAAATTGTTATTAATAAAAAAATTAGAACAAGTGTTGATGATATAATTTCTTTAGGAGATTATGAAGTTAAGTTTATTCTTATACAGATGTGTAATAAATTGTCTGTTGATAATTTAAATAGGATTATTAACGATTTAGAAAATAAATATAAATGTAAAATGGATGATAATTTAAGATATTATATTACTAATATTTATAAAAATAATTTAATTTATATTAAGAATAAGATTAAAGAAATGGAATCTAATAGTTTAGCTTTTAATAGTTTTAGTAATAAAGTGTATGTCAAATAGTATAAATTTACATTATTTTACAAATAAATATTTTTGCAATATAATTTACCTTACTTTTAAGTGAGAAAGTAAAATGAATGAAAATATGTAAAAAAATCTAAGCAAAAGAGATTTCTTAAAGTTATAAATTAGTATCTCTTTTAAGTATTGGTGTTATGACGAGTGAATGTGTTAAAAATGACGATGTTAGTGATGAATTAGGTTATAAATATAAACATGAAAATTTATCTGCTGAGAAATAAAAAAAGAGTAATGAATTAGTATCAATTATTGGAATATATGATATTGTTAAATATTATGGTGATGAATCTTTATCTGATAAGGGAATATATGAAGGTTTGAATGATTTGTCAGTGGATGATATTCGATCAATTATTAAGAGCTGTTGAAAAAGAAAAAAAACTAAGTAAATAGTTAAATTTTATATATATTTATAATTTTTTGTTATATTTTTAAATAATTTAATTTATATTTTATCATATTAAAATACCAATATAATATTAATTGATTTCTATTGACAAATAAGTGCTATTTTGTTATTTTTAATTTTAGAAATGGAGATGTATTATGAAGTTTTTATGTGTTAATGCTGGTAGTAGTTCTTTAAAGTTTCAATTAGTTGAAATGCCTGAGGAGAAAGTTATTATTAGTGGTTATATTGAAAAAATTGGTGCTAAAGATAGTTTTTGGAACACAAAAATTAATGGTGAGAAGATTAGGGGTGAAAAGACTTTAAAAGATCATAGCGAAGCAGTTAAAGTTATGCTTGATGAGTTAGTTGATAAAGGAGCCGTTAAATCTTTAGATGAAATTAAAGGTGTTGGACATAGAGTTTTACATGGTGGAGAATTTTATAAAGAATCTGTAGTTGTTGATAATGAAGTAATTAAAAATATTGAAAGTATTACTAAACTTGGTCCATTACATATTCCAGGTAACTTAACTGGTATTAAGGCTATGATGAAGGCTTTACCTGGTGTAAAAAATGTGGCAGTATTTGATACAGCTTTTCATCAATCTATGCCTAAAAAAAATTATATTTATCCAGTGCCTTTAGAATGGTATGAAAAATATGGAGTTAGACGTTATGGTTTTCATGGTACTAGTCATAAATATATTACTGAATTGATGCAAGAAAAATTAGGTAAAAAAGATGTCAATTTAATTATATGTCATGTTGGAAGTGGTGCTAGTATTAGTGCTGTTCGTGATGGCAAATGTTTAGACACAACTATGGGACTTACTCCACTTGATGGTTTAATGATGGGTACTAGAAGTGGTTCAATTGATCCTTCAATTATTAAATATATTTCTGAAGAAGCTAATTTAAGTGTTCAGGAAATAGATAATGCTTTAAATAAGAAAAGTGGGTTACTTGGAATTTGTGGATTTAATGATAATAGAGATGTTGAACACGCTATTGCTGATGGAAATTCTAATGCTAAACTAGCACTTGATATGTATATTGATAGGATTGTTAAATATATATCTGAATATTATGTTGAACTTGAAGGAAATGTAGATGCTATTGTTATGACTGCTGGAGTACTTGAAAATGGATCTGAAACTAGAGAAGAAATTGTTAATAGACTTGAGTGTTTAGGATTAAAATTAGATAGTGATGTTAACGATACTATTGCTGGATTTAAAGATGTTAAATCTGGTATAATTACAACAAGTGATTCTAGTGTTCCAGTATATGTAGAGCCTACAAATGAAGAAATAATGATTATTAGAGATACATATGAATTATGCAAATAGGATTTGTTCTTAAGATTGGTACAACCAATCTTTTTCTTTCTTTAAATATTCTAATGTAGTATAATAATAATTGATTTGGGAGTGATTCATTTGAAAATATTATCTATTAGTACAAGAAGTGATGAGTTAGAATTTTATTTATTTGAAATGGATAATAGTACTATTGTTACTAAAGGGACTTTTTCTAGAATATCTTTAGAAGATAGTTATTATACGATTTCATTTAATTCAGAGAAGATAACTGAACATATAATAGTTAAAAATTATGATGATGTTGTTAATATTTTATTGGATAAGTTAAATGTTTTGAATATTATTAGTTCTAGTTTTGATATTAAAGGAATTGGTTTTAGAGTAGTCCATGGTGGTTCTAAATATACTGAGAGTGTTTTTATAAA
Source organism: uncultured Erysipelotrichaceae bacterium (assembly GCA_902776735.1). GTDB lineage: Bacteria > Bacillota_I > Bacilli_A > RF39 > UBA660 > UBA3789. The sequence goes on from CACYRE010000015.1 coordinate 17,454, forward strand.
TGATAAAGTTATTCAAGATGTAAATGATTTAAGTGAATTTGCTCCTTTATATAATGATAGTATTAGTATGGCTATGAGGTCATTTAAAAAGATTTTACCTGATACTCCAATGGTTGCTGTGTTTGATACGGCTTTTAATCAAACTATTGCTGAAGAAAATTATTTATATCCAGTACCTCTTGATTGGTATGAAAAATACGGAATTAGAAAGTATGGTTTTTATGGAACTAGTCATAAGTATGTAACACAGAAAGTTTCAGAATTGTTAGATAGAGATAATTTTAAATTGATTAGTTGTCATTTAGGTAATGGTGGTTCAGTTTCTGCAATTGAGAATATGAAAGTTGTAGATACAAGTATGGGATTTACGCCTCTTTCTGGTATTATGATGGGAACTAGAAGTGGAGACATTGACCCTTCTATTATTCCATATATTATGAAAAAAGAAGGTTTAAATGTTGGTGAAGTGCTAGATGAATTAAATAATAATAGTGGTGTGTATGGTTTAAGTCAATATAGTGGTGATATGCGTGAAATTTTGGAAGAATGTGACAAAGGTAATGTAAAGACTATAATGGCTAAAAATAAATTTGTTAGAAGTGTTGCTGACTATATAGGAAAATATTATGTTTTATTAGGTGGAGTTGACGTAATTGTTTTTACAGCAGGAATTGGAGAAAATAGTGTTCAAATAAGAAGAGAAATATGTGAAAAACTTGCTTGCTTTGGTGTAAAAATAGATCTTGATTTGAATAATAACTGCGGAGAGATAGTTAAAATTAGTACAAATAAATCTAAGGTTCAGGTATATGTAATACCTACTGAGGAAGAATTGATGGTTGCACTTGATACAGAAAAATTAATAAAGAATAGATAGGAAATGAAAGATGTATAATGAAATATATGAAAAAATTAAAGAGTATGAAACAATAGTAGTAGCACGACATATTGGGGTTGATCCTGATGCACTATGTAGTCAACTTGCGATGAGGGAATCTATTCGATTAACTTTTCCAGAAAAAAAAGTTTATGCTATTGGTACTGGTAGTCAAAAGTTTTTACAAATAGGAAAACTTGATAAAATTGAAAATTTTGCTGATGCATTATTGATTGTATGTGATACACCTGATTTAAAAAGGATTGATGGAGCTAAACCTGAAAACTATAAATTTACGATAAAAATTGATCATCATCCATTTATTGATTCATTCGGTGGAATTGAGCTAATTGAAGATGATAAAACATCAACCTGTGAAATAATTATGAAATTAATTGAGGATACCCCTTTAAAATGTAATAAAGAAATAGCTGAATATTTATATATGGGTCTTGCTTCTGATTCTAATAGATTTCTATTTAATAGTACAACTGCTAAAACATTTAAAATAGTTGCTGATTATATGTATAAGTATAATTTTAATTTAGAAGAGTTATATAATAAACTATATTTAAGACCATTATCTGAGGTAAGACTAGAAGGTTATATTTCTTTAAATATGAAAGTTACGGAAAATGGGCTTGGTTATATTGTTATAACTGATGATATAATAAAAGAGTATGGGGTAGATAGTGCATCTGCCGGTAATATGATAAATGATTTTAATTATATTAAAGAAGTTCTTGTTTGGGCGACTATTACTGAAGATAAAAAAAACAAATTATATAGAGTATCAATTAGATCACGTGGCCCAAAAATTAATAAGATTGCTGAGGCACATAATGGTGGTGGGCACTCTATGGCAAGTGGGGCAAGAGTTCAAACAGTAGCTGATGCTTTATTTATTATGAAAGACTTAGATGAAGAGTTAAAAAAATATAATAAAGAGGTGGAATAAATGATTATAAAAAATGCTAATTTAGATGTTTTAGCAACTCGTAGAAGTCAATATCCTGATGATAATAAACCTGAATTTTTATTAGTTGGTAGAAGTAATGTAGGTAAAAGCAGTTTTATAAATACAATTTTATCACGTAAGAATCTTGCACGTATTTCTAGTAAGCCAGGTAAGACACAAACACTTAACTTTTATAATGTAAATAATGATTTTTATTTAATAGATGCTCCAGGTTATGGTTATGCGGATGTTGATAAAAAAACACAGGCAAAATTTGGAATGATGATTGAAGAATATTTGGAAAAAAGAGAACAATTAAAACGAGTCTTTTTGTTGATAGATTTTAGAATTAAACCTACTGAAGATGATTTGCTTATGTATAACTTTTTAAAATACTATAATTTACCAGTAACTGTCATTGCAACAAAAGCTGATAAAGTTGGTGGAAGTAAAAAACAAAAAAATTTAAAAATTATTATGGATACTCTTGATTTAGTAATAGGAGATGACTTAGTAGTATTTTCGAGTGTTACTAGATTAGGAGTAAAAGAAGTATTAAAGAAAATTGAAGATTTAGTTGATGTCATTTAAAATAAAGCATATATTTTAATAGGTGAAATATGAACATACAAATAGAATCAATTGATAATATTAAAATATATGTATATAAAAATATTAATATTGAAGAAGATATTAGAAGTGCAATAAAAAAAATAATTAATAAACTAAAAGATTATTTAGAATTAAAAGGCTATTATAAAGTATATGTTTATTATCGAAAAATAGGTTTGTTCTTAAATTTAATAAGAGTAGAAGACTCCTTATGTAAAGAAGGACTTGATTTATCATTAATACTTGATGATAATAACTTAGTTTACTATAAAACTACTAATTATTCTTTAATAAAAAAGTTAAATAATATTAAATATTTAGATGGATATTTTTATTGTATAATAGATGATTATTTTGATAAGATACTTGAAAAGGTGGAATTTGGGGAGTTTATTTTTGGAATTGGGACTAATAAATTATTAAGAGATAGTTTATTAATATAAGAAGGTGAACTTATGAGTAAAGGTAAGAAAATATTATTTATACTAGGAATAGTAATATTGAATATATTTATGATTGTTAGTATTTATTGTATTAATAGAGCAACTATGGAAAACAAGTTAAGACGTGAAGTAAATAGTTTAGCTAAGTTAGATATTACTAAAGATAGATATAATACTAAGATTAAGACTAGAGGGGGATATGCTGTTGTTGAAAAAGCTATTAAAGAATATTTAGATAATGATGCTGTTAGTTTACAAAAAGTATTAGTCATAATGAATGATGAAAAAATATCTAGGTTACTTTCATATGATAATTATAAAAATGATGGACCGGAATTTAAAAATTCTCTTAATTATATAACTACAAATAAAGAAGTATTTAATAAAGAAATAGATAGTTTAATTAATAATTTAGATGAAAAGAATATAAAGAAATATATTCGTACTAAGACTAAAGATAAGTATTATATAAATTTATATGATGAACTTATGCTTAGTAGTAAATTTACTAAGGAATTTAATAGTACTAAGAGTATGCTTAAAAATACTAAGACTCATGTTAATAATATATTTGATACTAGTAGTGAAGTACTTAATTTTTTAGTATTATATAAAGATGATTGGGTACTTGAGGATAATCAAATTAAATTCAGAAAACAAGAGCAATATAATTATTATACTGAGTTGATTAGTAAAGTTAATAATAAGCAATAAAAAAAGAGATTATTTCTCTTTAAATTACTATTGTTATGACATTACTTGATCCTTTATTTACTACTTTAGTTAGAGTATTTTGTAATTTAAATCTTATGTTATCAGGCATGAGATTTATTTTTGATTGAATTCCTTCTCTAACAATGGAATCTAGACTTCTTCCAAATATTTCACTTTTCCATATTTCATTTTTGTCTTTTTCTTGATCTTTAGTTAAATAATCAATTAATTCTTTACATTGTGATTCACTACCAATAATTGGTTCAAAAGTTGATTCAACATCTACTTTTATCATGTGAATAGATGGAGCAACTGCTTTTAATCGAACTCCGTATCTTGGACCTTGTTTAATTATTTCTGGTTTATCTAATTTCATGTCTTCAATTGATGGCGTAGCAATACCATACCCGGTTTGTTTTACCATATTAAGAGCATATTTCATTTGATCATATTCTTTTTTAGCAACGTTATATTCTTGAAATAATGATAGTAAATCTGCTTTAGTAGTAATTTCTTTATCTATTAAATTATTTAGAGTTTCATTATATAATTCCATAGGACTAGATAAATTAATAGTAATTATACCAGTAGAAGTATCTACATCTGATAAGTA
>CACYRE010000016.1:0-12057 GCA_902776735.1 uncultured Erysipelotrichaceae bacterium
TTTTTTAATAAAAACATATAACTAAATATCATAAGAATCATAAAATATTTTAGGTGATAAAATGAATGATAAAACATTAGTTATTGTTGATGCCGGTCATGGAGGAATTGATAGTGGTGCAGTAGGCAATAATTTAAAAGAAAAAGACCTAACTTTAGAAGCAGCTAAATATATGTTTAATAGATTACAAGACTTAGGAATAAATACTGTTATGACAAGAACAGATGATGAATATTTACCTAAAAGAGATAGAATAAATAGAATATTAAGTTTATACAATAATAATCCAAATACCCTAATTATATCTAATCACATAAATGCAGGAGGTGGCGAGTTTACTTACCATTATATAATTTGATTGGGTATTAAGACGGCTGTATTTGAATGATTTATTTATATAGTATAATTTAATCCAGAATATAGTAAATAGCATAATAATAGTGTTTATTTAAGGAATAAATGCTATTTTTTTGTCTTTTAACTAAAAAAATAGCAAATTGCCTTGAAAACACTGAAAAGGAAGCTAAAATATGATAAAATAAATATATAAAAATAAGCAGTATTTAATCTTTTTAAGATGGATACTGCTTATTTTTTGAAACAAAGGAAGTGGGTTTATTATGAAAAAAAGATATAGTGAATATATTGGATATAGTTATACTGGGACAGAAGAATGGTTTAATCCCCAAGTTGAATGGGATACGTTACTATTTATAGATCCAATGTTATTAAAAAATACATCAATTGATGAATTTACACACAGTTATAAGAAATTAGTTGAATTTTTTTCTAAAGCTATAGTTAATTTGGAATCAAATATACCAGAGAGTTTAAAAAATAGTATGGTTCAATTTGATGAAGTGAGAGAAGCAAATTTGGGATTTTCATATGATAGTAATATTGGTAGTGGTTTAACAGGAAAAACATCAATTTCAGTTTTAAATAATATAAATAGATTTATCAAAAAAGGACTATTTGGTGTAGAAAACTTTCTTGAAATATCATTATTTGATAAAAATGTTAGTGGTGATAGAATTACGGATATGATAATTAATATTACAAAAAACGATTTTATTCATTACAGTTGTAGAATAGCAAAAGAAAATAGTTTTCCCACTAAAAAATTTAAATTGAAACAAGAATACAATTTTGAAGAAATGAGATGGAACTATGGTCTAATTGATATTCCATATATAATTAATGAGAATGGTAAGGAAATTCCTGTTTTATTAATTCCAAAAGAATTTTTGGTTACTACACTATATTTTGATGAAGATAATTTTATGTCGTGGATTTACCATAATGATATGAATTATGTTAAAAATGTTTTTGATTATAATTTGAAATCAGATATTGACAAAAATAAGAAAAAAATAATGGAAGATATTATAGAAAATAATAGAGCTGAAATATTAAATAAATTCTTAGATGATGGAAAAGTATATGCTGCGTACGATTTATCTGAAGATAAAGAGAATGTAAATAATATATATGAGTTAGCGTACCAATTTTATAATGATAATAAAGACTATCTTTTAAATAAAAAGGATGATAATTCAGTAATGCCAGTAAAAATGGTTGCGGAAATATTAATACAATATCTTCAAATGGTTGTTAAAGATAAAAAAGGATATGTATTCTTAATGACTAATGGTAATAAGTTTATTTCTGAACCAAAAATATCTAAGTTTGTTCATATACTTTTTGAATCTAGAATAAAAGATGCTGGCTTTAATGTTGATATATCTTCTGAAACGAATGCAGGTAATGGTCCAGTAGATTTCAAAATATCACGTGGCGATGACAAAATATTAATAGAAAATAAAATTTCTAGTAATACTAAATTACAAGAATGTATAGATGAAAATAAACAAATTCATACATATTTGAAACAAGAAGAATGTAAGGATGCCTATTTAGTGGTTTTTATCAATAAAGAAAGTGATGTTGATAAAATAAATTTATTAATTAAAAAAGCATCAGAATATAAGGACAAATATAATATTTATATAAAAGATGTTGATTGTATAAAAAGAGAATCTGCTTCACATAGATAATATTTAGTAGTGATAATATGATTTATATTACAGGTGATACACATAGAGATTTTTCTCGAATTTATAAATTGAAAAAAGATACTGATAATATGTTGATAGTATTAGGAGATGTCGGAATTAATTATTGTTTAAATGAAGAAGATAAAAATTGCAAAGAATACTTAAAAAAACTTAAATTAAAATTATTTTGTGTAAGAGGAAATCATGAAGAAAGACCAGAAAACATATCTACTTATAAAGAAATTGAAATGTTTGGTGGGAAAGTATTTATTGAAGAAGAATATCCAAATTTAATATTTGCAAAAGATGGAGAAACTTATAATATTGATGGTAAAAAAATTTTAGTAATTGGTGGAGCATATTCAGTAGATAAACAATATAGATTACTACATGGATATAAGTGGTTTAAAGATGAGCAGTTAACTAATAAAGAAATGATTACTATTTTAGACAAAGTAAAAGGTAAACATTTTGATATAGTGCTAACTCATACTTGCCCTTATAAATATGAACCTAGAGAAGTATTTATGCAAGGATTAGATCAATCCAAAGTAGATAAATCTATGGAACATTTTTTAGATGAAATAGAAGAAAACATTAGTTATGACAAATGGTATTGTGGACACTACCATACGGAAAAACAAATTGATAAATTAGAGTTTATGTTTGGTAGAATTAAAATATTTAATAAAGATGAATACGTTCCTAAATATGATAGAAATGGATATGAAATAGTTAGGGATGCATATAGTCAGAATGAGGTGATGAAAGAAGAAGTTAAATGTCCTAAATGTAATTCTAAAAATATATCAGTATTAAAAGGTGAAGGATTTAGTATTATTGGTGCAGATTATATAGCAATTATTTGCAATGATTGTAAAAAAATATATGGTTTTAATGATGTTAAATACAAAACTAATTGCCCTAAAGAATTATAAATTTATTTTAAATATAAAATTTTAAAAGATAGTGTGCTATAATTCTTATAGCAGTTAGGAAGTGATAATGTGGATGTTACAAAAGAAACAAATCAATATTTAAGACCTATGATGAAAATATCAGAAATGGTTCCATATTTAAAAGAAAAAAATATTAAATTTGAAAAAATGTCAGAAAAAGATGCTGAAAAATATTTAAGATATAATAATAACTATTATAATGTAACAGCATACAAGCATAATTTTGAAAGATATGTAATTGATGGAAAATTTGTTGATAAATTTATTGATTTGGATTTTGCTTATTTAAAAGATTTAGCAATAATTGATCATAGAACAAGATTGGTATTGTTTAAAATGACTATAGACATTGAACACTATTTAAAAATAAGAATTTTAAATTTGATAGAAGATATAGAACAAGAGGATGGATATAGAATAGTTAATATGTATTTAGAAAAAGATTTTAATGCTGAAAAATTTCCTAAAAAAGTGCATAAGAGTATTTTTAAAAAAGTGGGAAGTAGTTATTATGATAAAGTTTTTTCTAAATATGACATTGATAAAGATAAAAAACTAGAAAATATTCCTATTTGGGAGTTTCTGGAAATAATAACATTTGGAGATTTAGTTAATTTTTATGAATTCTTTGCCAAAGAATATAATTTGGATAAAGAAATAAAAAATATTTTTATTTTCAGAGAAATAGTTAAACTAAGAAATGCAGTAGCACACAATTCTTGTATTTTGTGTGATTTAGACAAAAAGGATAATACTTTTGCTCCTGATTATAAAATATTAACTTATCTAAATAATTGTAATATAAGAAAAGATACAAGAGATAATAAGCTTTCTAATTCTAGAATAAGACAAATAACTTATACACTTTATATGTTTAATGAGATTGTAACAAGCAAAGGTATCAAGAAAAATATTATTGAAGATATAAATAATCTATTTTATGGAAGAATAAATTCACATAAAGAATACTATAATAATAATGAACTATTAAAATCAATATATACGTATTTTGATAAGATAATAAAAAAATATTATAGTAGTGATATTGATAAAATAGTTTGACATGATCATTGTTATGTGGTATTATGATTATGCGAGGAAAAAGTAGAAATACTTTTGCAAGGGCACTGTCAATTTTGATGGAGCCCTATTTTTCTTTTTGTTATATGATATTATGATTATAATTTATTATAAGATTTTTTTAGGAGTACTATCATTTTTTGAGAGTACTTCATTTTTTTTGTTTATAGGTAAATATTGCCTGTTAAAAAATATAAGTATGGTATAATAGTGTATATAAAAGGAGATGAATTCCTATGAAATGTACTTTAATGAATAAAAATAAAGAAGTAATGTTAACAGAATATGATTCTGCGACAGGTGTATTTACTAATATTTATGATGTTTATAATATTGATTATGCTCCATATATTTTAAAAAGTTTTTATAAAAATGAAGATGTTAATGATACTTCTTTAAGAACTAATTTAAGTGAATGGTTTAAAGGAAGAGGAATACCATCTTGGAGAGATAAGTTAGACTTATTACTACATAGACTTAATATTAGTGCACCATGTGAATTATTAGATAAAGCATTTGGTTTATCATTATCAGATCAATATTGGTTAAAACCAGTAGATTCTAATATTAAATATGAAGATATTAATTTCTTTGATAATGACTTTGATTATGCCGAATTTATGGAAGCATCACTTTCAAAAAACAGTAAGATGATTCATAATGCAACATCATTAAAAACGCCTAATAATACTACAGATGGTATGTTAAAAAAAGCATGGATTATTGAAAATGGTACAAGATATTTATTAAAAGGTGGATATAAAAATGAGACATTACAACCATTTAATGAAGTATTAGCAAGTGAAATATGTAAAAGACTAGGATTTGATCATGTAGAATACACACTAGATACTTATAAAGATATTGTTGTATCAAAATGTCCTTGTTTCATAACAAAAGATACAGAACTAATTACTTGTAATCAAATAAGAAATGATATGAAAAAATATAATAGTATAGAAGATTATGAAGAATATATTAAAAAACTAGAATCAGAAGGAATAAAAGATGCAAGAGAAAAAATAGAGAATATGTATATTTTAGATTTTCTAATTATGAACGAAGATAGACATCTTAATAACTTTGGAATAATAAGAGATGTTAATACTTTAAAATGGTTAGATGTAGCACCAATATTTGATAATGGTCAAAGTTTAAATATTGAATACTATGATGAAGAAGAAATGCATATTACCGGTGAAGGAAAACTATTTTATGAAGTTAAACCATTTGATGAAATAATTAAAGTAGTAAAAGACATAAAAAGAATTGATATAAGTAAACTAGAAGATATTCCTGTATGGTTTGATAATTTATTACATGAGTATCAAGATATAACAGGATATTCAGATAATAGAATTAATAAACTATGTATTTTATTAAATAGACAAATAAATAAATTAAAGAAATTAATAGAAAATGATTAGAAGTGAGGATGTAAAATGTTAATAAAAAATAATAGACTATTAAAACAATCAAATTTTAAATTAGAAAAAGACATACAATCATTTGTTGAAAAACATATCCCTGATATCTTGGGAGAAAAGTATAAATTTGTTTGTACAGAGTTTTCAGTTGTAAATTTTAGAATAGATACATTAGCTTTTAACAAGGAAACAAAATCATTTATTCTTATAGAAAATAAAAAAGTTGAAAATAAAAGTTTAGTAGATCAAGGACTTACTTATTTAAAATTATTAAAAGATAGACGTGCTGATTTTATTTTAAAATATAATGAAATAAAGAAAACAAATTATAATATTAATGACATAGATATTTCTCAGTCTAAAGTTATATTTTTTTCACCTTACTATAATAAATATGTAAAAATACCATGATTTATAATTTTAGATAGAAATGTGTGTAATAACAATAAAATTTTATATGGAATAATAATACTTTTATCTCATAAGGAAGGCTATTGTTTGTTATGCTGATAATAAATACTTAGGTAATTGGTTAGTTGTATGTCCAAGAAGAATATCAAGTTTATTAAGAGAGTTATCAGATAATAATTATATAACTATGGAATATAAACATAGATTTAAAAGAAAAATTTATGTTAATAAAGAAAAGTTTACATCTGACTTATTAGAAAACTTTTTCTAAATGGTTAGATGTTTTTTTTACATTTAAAGGACATTTTGTTCCATAATAATATAATAAATATAATATAAAAATTAAATATAATAAATAATTCTAATAATATTATTAGTAATACTAATATAAAAAGAAAAAAAGTAGATATATGCATGAAAAAAATTCAAAAATAATAAACAAAAGCATAAATTTAAATAGGTGGTTTAATAATGAAAGGAGCCTATTTGAATAACATTTCATTTAAAGATCTTATTTTAAAATACTTAATCGAAGAAATATCAAAAGAAGAAGGAGTGCAAACATAATGATTTGCACTTTCTTAATCTTGATGTTATCATGGACACGTCTTAATACCCAATTAAGTAAGATAAAAGGAGTAATAAATGTATAATACTTACTTAAACGGAATAGATTTCAATGTTGGAATCTATATAAGGCTATCCCAAGAAGATAAAGATAAAAAATATGAATCTGATAGTGAAAGTGTAATAAATCAAAAAGAGTTATTAAGAGGTTATGTTAAAAATAATAATTTTAATTTAGTTAAAGAATATGTTGATGATGGATATTCAGGAACAGACTTTGAAAGACCTGGATTTCAAAGTATGTTAGAGGATATAAATAATAAAAAGATAAATTGTGTAATAGTTAAAGATTTATCAAGATTAGGTAGAGATCATGTTATGACTGGTTACTATATTGAAACATTTTTTCCAGAAAATAATATAAGATTTATATCTATACTAGAATCATATGATAGTTTTAAAAATCAAGCTAGTAATGATTCTTCAACATTTATAATTGCTTGTAATGACTATTATAGTAAACAAAATTCGATAAAAATTAGAAATGTATTAAATGAAAAAAGAAAAAACGGAAAATTTGTTGGAAGCCTACCATGTTTTGGTTATATGAGAGATCCATTGGATAAGGGACATTTAATACCAAATCCAGATACTGCTCCAATAGTAAAAAAGATATTTAAATGGAGAGCTGATGGTATAGGACCTACAGAAATAGCTAATAGATTAAATAAGGCAAATATAGTTACACCTAGTGGATATAAAAAGACTAATTATTCATCAAGATTAATTGATAGAGATAACTGGAATATTTCCACAGTAAAAAAGATTCTATGTAATAGAATTTATATTGGTGATTTAGTTCAACATACTCAAACTAAAGTTAATTATAAATCTAAAAAGAAGATAACATTAGATGAAAAATTGTGGATTATAGTAGAAAATACCCACGAAGCATTAGTTGATAAAGAAACATTTGAATATATTAATAATTTAAGAAAAAGAAATACAAGAAATTATGAAATTAAAACAAATAGAGAAAAAAGATTATTAGAAGGAAAACTATTTTGTAAAGAGTGTAAAAATAGACTTACAGTTCTTTATCGTAAAAAACAAGATTATTGGTCTGTTAATTGCAATAGATATTCTAGAGATCCAGTAAGAGGTAGATGCTATTCTCATTTTTACCCATATAATTATTTAGAAGAACAAGTATTAGAACAAATTAATAAGTATATATCTAAATTAATAAAAGAACTTAATATAAAAGAATTAAATGATGAAGTAGTAAAAAGTATTCACAAAGAAACTACTAATATTGATAAAATAGTAAAAGAATTACAAATAGAAAAAGAAAGGATTACTAATAGATTGAAAACTTTATATAATGATAGATATGATGGTGTAATATCAGCAGATACTTATAAAGAATTAGCAGGAGAATCAGAACAAAAATTAAAACAAATTAATAAAAATATAGAAGATCAAAGTATTAAAAAATATAAAATAAAAAATAAAGTTAATATTTTGCCTGATTATACTAAAAAAATAAAAAAACTATTAGATTTAAATAAACCAAAAAAAGAATTAATTGATACGTTAGTAGATAGAATAGTTATAGATAAAGATAGAGATATTACTATATATTTTAAATATGATATTGTACCAGAGGTGAATTTTAAGTATGAAAATAGAAATTTAGCAAGAAATCCTTATGGTAGAAAAGGCAAAAAGTTTTAAAAAAGAAAATTTCAATTTGAAATATTGATTTATTTAGAAAAATGTCTATAATGTAAGACAAGAAAGGAGATTTACTAATGGATGAAACTTTTAATGTAGGGACCCCAACAAAAGAAAATATTGATTATGCTTTTAAGAATTTAATATATTATGTTACGGCTTCGACTCAACTAGATGTATATAGTAAACAAAAAGAAAATTTCAAAAAAGTCTTGGCTGAAATTAATACAATTTTAGCAACATATGTGAACAAAGAAAGTTTAGTATTTATAAATGAAGAAAAACTACAAAATATAAAATTTGATTTGATTGATTTAGATACTGAAACAAAATCTTTAAAATCTTATTTTGCAGAATGGTCTTTGTTGTGGTTAGATGCAATTATTTCTTTAAGAATGTCAGAAATTAGAATGGGAGGTGTTAATAGTGGCAGATAGAGATAAGTATGGAAATTATGTGAATGATGAGGGAGTAACTATAAAAATAACTACTGATAAAAGAGGAAACGACCATGTTAGTTTTTATGGTGGTGAAGTTGATAAGCCACATGATGCTGCACACGTTAATGTTAATTATGATAAAGGAACTTGGGACTCTACAACACATGGACCAGACAAAAGTGATACCAGTTCAGGATCTGGTGGTTGCTATTTAACTTCAGCTTGTATGAAATATTTTCAAGAAAATTTTAATGATAATTGTTATGAATTAACATTATTAAGATGGTTTAGAGATAACTTTGTTTCCAAAGAAGATATAAAACATTATTATGAAATTGCTCCAATAATTGTTGAAACAATCAATAAAGAAGAGCAATCTGGTATTATTTATGACTATATTTATGATCACGTAGTCAATTATTGTGTTCAACAAATTGAACGAGGAAATTATGATAAAGCATATAGTAGATATAAAAATAGTGTTTTAGCATTAGAAGAACAATTTGCAAGACCAGTGTTAGAACAAAGACTAGTTAAAACTTTAAAGTTGGTTAGATAAGAAATGTTAAGGATAAATAATAACGAATATAAGGTTTTAACTTCTGACCTTAAATATGTTGATGCGACTTATAACTCAAAAAAAGGATATTCTATTTTGGTATCATTAGATATAGAATTAAATAAAGTTAAAGGGTACATTAGTTTTTATGTGGATTTTTTTAAAGACAAAGATTTTAAAAATATAAAAAATAGAAAATATATCGAATTACCAACAGAATTAAATTCTAAAATAACAATGATAGAAATATTTGATACTGCTAATTTTATTGATTTTATTGATAGTGAGGTTAATTTGGAATTTGGTAATATATATAATAATCAAATTGAAATGAAACTAAATATAAATGATGAATTAATAAAATTGGAATATAAAGGATTACTGAATATTAAATAACAATAAATTAATCGATGACTTTTATTAACCATCGATTAATTTTATTATAGGTAACTAAACTCTCCAGGTGCCGAAGGTGCTGAAGTAGTCTATTCTCTTAAAAGCGATGGTATGCTTGCTAATATGATAATAGATAATATTGAAGAAGCAGGCCAAATAAAAAGAAAAGCCTATCAAAGAAGACTACCAGAAAATCCTAGTCTAGACTATTACTATATCATAAGAGAAACAGGTAATGCTGAAAGTGTTTTAGTAGAATATGGGTTTATTGATAATAAAAATGACGCTTACAAATTAGAAAACAATCTAGAAGAATTTGTAGAAGGTACAGTAAAAGCAATTGCCGAATACCTTGGAGTTGATTATGTTGCTCCAAATATTTCATCCAATGGAACATATACAGTAAAAAGAGGAGATACTCTTTACTCCATATCAAGAGAATATAATATTCCAATAGATACTCTTATAAGTTTAAATAATCTAACATCTCCAGCACTTAAAATAGGTCAAATTTTAAAATTAACTAGTGATAGTAAAGAAAGTTTAGAAGACACTGAAATTTATCAAGTAAAAAGAGGAGACACTCTATATAATATTGCCTCTAAATTTAATACTACAGTTGATAATCTAAAAAATATAAATAATCTTACTTCGAATACTTTAACTATTGGTCAGAATCTATTAGTACCAATATTTGAAGATAACAATGCTGAAGAAGATTATGATATCTATACAGTTCAAAAAGGAGATAGTCTCTGGTCAATTTCTAGAAAATATGATATGCCAGTAAATGAATTAATTGAAATAAATAAACTAACCAATTTAACATTGAAAATAGGTCAACAATTATTAGTTCCAAAGCAGGTAGAAGAAGATATTGGAGAAAATGTCTATATAGTACAAAAAGGAGACACATTATGGTCAATTGCTAATAAATTGAATATTCCAGTTAACACCATTAAAGAACTAAATAATCTTACAAGCAATCTTTTAACTATAGGTCAACAATTAATTATTCAATAAAAAAGAACATCAATTAATTTTGAAGTTCTTTTCTTATCTAAAACATAATTTTAAAATATTATTTACTAGTAGATTTTCTAGCATAATAAATACCATATCCAGCTCCACCAACAACAATCAAAATAATAATTAAAGCTAACACGTCACTAGATGAGCTTTTCTTTTTACTGGTTTTACTATTACTACTAGAATCATTTACATAATTCATAATATCATATCTTTTTGAAACATCCTGAGAATATACACTTTTAATTTGATCAATCATTTCATCTTCATATGATTCATCGAAACCATTCCAAGATTTATCACCAATTATAATATATGGAACACCACTAACATCTTCTTTTCTTAGTTTTGCAACTTTTTCCATTAGCTTAGCATTATCTTCATCATTCCATACTTCATAATCGACTACTTTAAAATAATCTCCATATTCACCTTTGATACTATCAAACCATTCTTCAGCTTCAGCACAATGAGGACAACCTTCACCTCTAAATAAATATAGATTTACTCTCTTATCATCACTAGATTCACTAGTAGATTCTGTTGCTTCTGTATCACTTGTAGTATTATTTTCATCTTCAGCAAATACCCCAAATGGTAAAACTAAAAATATTGCTAATAACACAACTAA
The DNA here is from genome assembly GCA_902776735.1 of uncultured Erysipelotrichaceae bacterium. Classification (GTDB taxonomy): domain Bacteria; phylum Bacillota_I; class Bacilli_A; order RF39; family UBA660; genus UBA3789. Next base: position 11,294 of record CACYRE010000016.1, read on the forward strand.
ATATTTAATATATTTCATACTTTAACCTCCATAAACAATAATAACACAAAACTAACAAATAAAAAAATAAAACTTAGTAAATAAACTAAATTTCATTAAAATTTCACAAATCAAACAACTTTTTTATCAAATTTAGGTATAAAACTTTCCATGGCTGTATCACCAACTTGCTGAAAAGCATTAACAACTCCTAAATCAAGAGCATAATTAATTACTTCATCATATTCCTTTTCTGTAACTTTTCTATTAAGATTTTCATACTTACATTTATTGACAGGTGTATATTGATTCATAATACTAATAAATATATCATCTTTATAAGTAACATATAAATATTTAATAATTTTTTTAGCATCATCTATATGTCCAGGTAAAATTAGTACTCTAACTACAAGCCCTTTTTTTAACATTCCATTTTTATCTAATTGAAATTTACCAACTTGTCTATACATTTCATCAATTGCCATAGTAGCATTTTCAAAATAATTATCACAAAGTGAATACTTCTTACCAAGTTCATCATCATAATATCTTAAATCTGCTAAATAAATATCTACTAAATTCTTCATAACCATAAGTGTACCAATACTCTCATAACTACTTGTATTATAAACAACAGGTATTTTTAATTCTTTATTTTTTATTTTATGTAATACTTTAGCAATTTGTGGAACATAATGAGTAGGTGTAACTAAATTTATATTATGAGCTCCCTTTTCTTGCAATTCTAACATAATTTCACCAAGTCTTTTTTGTGTAATATA
>CACYRE010000016.1:12150-16724 GCA_902776735.1 uncultured Erysipelotrichaceae bacterium
TCTTCCCACTTATGTAGTGAATAGTATGCTACTTTTAACTTATAATTTGCTCCACATACCCCTTTTTTCTCATATCTATTTATTCCACATTTTCTAGGACATAACATACAGTATTTAAGTAATTCCATAAAATTCCCCCAACTTATAAATAATCTATTAAAGTATAACACAAACTACGTACTTTATATAAAACAAAAAATCCACAACAAATTGTGGATAAAAATTTTAATAACCCTTATGTGTATAATCATATAACATTTTTATAATTAACCATATAGATAAAATAACTATTCCAAAAAATAAAATTACTTTTTGTCTACCAGGCTGACTAAAACAAAAACATACAATTAAAACTCCATCAATAAAAGCAATAATAAGCTCATGTAATAATTTTTCTAATTTATCAATATGATTTTTAGAATCAGAAAATTCTACTTTAAATTTAATTTCTCCATTATTAATAGAAGTAATTAAATTAGAAACTTCACCTGGTAATTTTACTAAACCATCAGCACTATTAATTATATTTTTGCTAATTTTTTTTACATTATCTAAAGAAGTAATCTCTTTCAAATTATCTTTTTCTATTTTATTTGTAAGAACTGCTACTAAATTAATATTAGGATCAATTTCTTCTAAAACTCCTTCAATAATACTAATTCCTCTAATTAACATGGTTACATCATTATCTAAAACTAATTTATTTTTTTGTAACATTAAAAACATTTCTTTAATAAACTTAGTTATATCAATTTCATTTAAAGCAGTACTTCCAAAATTTAATAAAATATTCTTTATATCATTAACTAAACTTAAATGATCAATTTCTCCTTTAGAAGTAGACATATCAATTAATATTCTAGCTACTTCATTATAATCAGAAAAAATAATTGCTTTCATACATTTTTTAAGTAGTAATTTATTTTTCTTTGATAAAGTACCCATCATTCCTAAATCTATATATATAATTTTATTTTCCCTAATCATGATATTATCAGGATGAGGATCAGCTTGAAAAAAGCCATCATCTAATGCCTGCTTAATATAATTTTCACTTAAAGCTAATGCAATATTTTTTAGACTATAGCCTTTAACTTTAAGCTTACTTATTTCATTAATCATTAATCCATTAATATATTCCATTACAATAGTATTATTTCTACATAAGTCAGTATAAACAATAGGCGAATCAATATTTTCTTCATTGCTATTATTATCTTTAAATTTAATCAAGTTATTTACTTCATTTGAAAAATCTAATTCTTGCAAAGTCGTATTATATAAATCATCAAGCACCAGATTTAAATCCATTACTTTAACAAACTTATTAAGATGTAAATAAGTAACAGCCTCTTTTAGTAATATAATATCTGTTTTAAATGTTTCATCAATATTGGGTCTCTTAATTTTAATAACAACTTTTTCTCCCGATTTTAAATAAGCAACATGTACTTGAGCAATACTTGCAGAACCAATTGGTACTTCATCGATTGACTTAAAATATTTCCCAACATCACCATAAGCCTCATTTAGTATTTGCTTAATTAACGAAAATTCTAAAGGATTTACTTTACTTCGAAGTTTACTTAGTTCCTGAATATAATCATCAGATAGTAAATCTACTCTAGTAGATAAAATTTGACCAATTTTTATAAAAGTTGGTCCTAATTCTTCTAGTATTTTACATAGCTTTTTTGGATTCATTCCTTCAGTAATATTATTGTCACTTAACACCTTAATAATTTCTTTTAATCTATCCTTCATGAAATCGCTTCCTATCATTTATATTTTATCAAATATAAAATTTATCGTAAATAAAAAATAAAACTATTTATTCAAGATGTTAAATTTTATTTGTATGTCCGTTTTTTTAAAACGGCTGAATTTAGTCTAAAAGTTTACGCTAATTATTCAAGAAAAAAATAAGCTTAGGGGTAATACGATATTGAAAAGCAAAAAAAGATTTAATTTCATGTTAGTATTCTATATAGAGAACTCGGTGATTTATATGGATTTAAAAGCAATTGGAAAATTTATAAAAAAGTTACGTGAAGAAAAAGGACTAAGTCAAAATCAACTCAGTGAAATTGTCCATGTTACACGACAGGCGGTTAGTACATGGGAAGTAGGTAGATCATTACCAGATTCTTCTATTTTATTAGAATTAAGTAAATTATTTGATGTAAGTATAAATGAATTACTACAAGGAGAAAAAAACTATAATAATTCCAGTAAATCACAAAAATTAGAAAATGTAACATTATCACTGGTTGACAGCTATAATTCAAAAATAAAAAAATTACTCACTGTAATAAAAATATCATTAATAATAACTTTATTATTACTATTTATTTTATCTTGCTCTTACTTTTTTATGTATTATAATTCTATAAAAATATATAGAATTTATGGAACTAGTGACAACTTCTTTACTAATGATGGTTTACTAATAAAAACTAGAAAAGAAATGTATTTAAGATTAGGAAAAATTCAAAAGGAACATATAAATAAAAAAATAAAAATAAATAAGATTAAGTTATACTATGTTACTCAAAAAGGAATAAAAAAAGTTCTTTATTATGATGAAAAAGATAATATTATTCTTATTGAAAATAATAATTATGATGAAATTCCATATAAAGAATTAAAATATTTAACAGAAAAAAATAAATTATATTTAGAAATAACATTTAATGATAATAAAAAAGAAATAGTAAAATTAAAACTAAAAAAGAAATTTTCGAATAGTTTTAAACCTTATGAAAACAAAAGAATAATAAGTAAAAAATATATTACAAATAACAATAATATTAGATTAAAAAATATAGCCAAAAAAATAGAAGAAAAAGGAGAACCAGAAAATAAAGGTTATACATATGTAGTTAAAGAAGAAGATAGTGAAATAAAATTTTACTATGCCAATGATGTAATAGCAATTCTTAAAGAAAAGAATGGCATAACTGAAATTTGGCGTATACTAATAATTAATAAAAATATTGTATATGAAAAAATTAACAATAATGAAGTAAATCATATTGAAATTGATACTAAGAATATAAATAAAAAAGACAATAGCATTTACAAAGAAGCTATAAATTATTTGAAAAAATATATTCTTTCATGAGTAGCAACTAAGAGTTGCTTTATTTTTTTAAAAAAATAATATACTATATTTTTGAAAGGAGGAAACTATGAGAGCTTATAATAAAGTTATTGCCATCTTATTTACACTATTCTTAAGCCTTTTTGGAGCAGTAAATGTTAATGCAAAGGAGCCAATTGTGTTTACAAGTAGTAATGGGGTTGAACTAACTGCCAAAGAATATAATTTTTTTGTAAATATGTACAATAAAGACTTCCCTAAAGACATGACACAAGAAGAATATGACTTTTTCTATAAAGGAAATTATTTTAATAGTCCAATAGAAAAGAAAACTTATTTTGAAAAAGATCCAAAATTAAAAAGTGGAACATTTTATGGAACATCATCTAAATGTATTCAAATAAGTAGTGCATGTTCTGGTTCGTATTGTGCCGTAACAACAACTGTTACTTGGTATGGAAATCCATCAGTTAAGAGTTATGACTTACTTGGGGCATATTTAGCAGATGTTTCCTTAGTTAACACACCATTAACTCGTTCATCTAGTACAACAAGCTCTACTGCACCATCATACACAAAAACAGCGTCAAATGGTGTAGGAGCATCAATAAGAGTTCCTACTGCTGGCTCAAATATTAGTCTATATCAAGCGTTAACAACGACTAAAGGTGGAGTTGTATATGCAAGCTATCAACATGCCAAATCAAATACTACATTAGCTGTAAGCAAACAATATAATTTTTCAAAAGTTGGATATGGTGGAGTATTTGGATTCTATGGTAGTGCACTATCAGTTTATGATCAAATGAATGGTGTATATATATCTGTATAGTAAAAAATGCATAATTTAGAGAAAACCTATAAAAAGCACTTTATAGGTTTTTCTTATATTTATGTTTGACCATTAAAGTCATATAAAAAATAAATGCAAAAGATTCAGATGAAGAAGCTTATCACGTACAAAACGGAATTTTCTGTATCATATATTTTTATACCAAAATATCGTAAAAATAGCTTTTATTGAAAGCTACATAGAAACATTAGGACATACTTATAAACACTAGGTGATTATAATGAATTATGAATAAATCACTCTCATTTTTTAGTTAAAATACCACCTACGTCTAAGTATATATCAATATGTATATTTGCTATATAATCTTTCATAGCAGTAATTACAAAATCAAGTTTCATCATATTTATAGGCATTTCTCTATTATATAAAAACATATTGTTCTCATCAAAATATAATACTATTATTTTTTAAATATTTATTTAATACAAAATCTATGAGGCTCTATAAAGCTAACATTAACTTTATCTAAATTGATAATCTTTCCTTGCTCGAATTCATACTTTGCATTATGAAAATCGCAAGTTTTCATTATTTTATTTTCAAATTTCTCATTTTTTTAACTCTATATAATTCTTTACCATAATTTCCTCCTATTTTATGGTAAATTAAAACACG
>CACYRE010000016.1:16749-29364 GCA_902776735.1 uncultured Erysipelotrichaceae bacterium
TGTACTTGTTTTTGGAGATGGTGTCAAGATTAAAATAGACCTTTCTTCACCTTTTTTGGGGCTGGAGCGCGAGAGCCCCAAAAATTCGCGGGCTTCGCCTGTAAGTTGTAGGGTGGATTTAGTCCTTATTTTTACTAAAAGTATATAAATCGTAAAAAAAATCAAAACAAAAGAATCGCAAGCGGTGTGGGGAAAGCGATTCTTTTATTTTGAGTGTTTGCACAAAACAAAAAGGAAAGCACTTTTGTTGAATCTTGTCGAAAATAGAATAATAAAAAAATTGCTAAGAACAATTTTTTCAAACATAAAATTATCTAAAGTGACAAAATATGTCAAAATCTATGTTATAATTTAATGGATGAAGTATTACCTTATTAAAAAAAACAAACGTAATTATGGGGGAGGTGAAAACTTTGTTTAGTGAATTAATTGACGTTAAAGAAAATAATATTTTAAATATAGATTATGAATTATTGGATATATTATTAAAAGATAAATCTAGTGGAAAATATATTGTTTGGGGAACGGACAATTATTCCACTCATGGTAGTGGTTTTTACAATAATGATTACATGAATGTTGAAAAAGTAACAGGGTTTTATGGAGAATTGATAAGGCCAAGGGTAAAAAAAAGTAAAGAAGAACAGAATTTGAGAATCCGAGATAAAGCTGAAGTTTTCACTCCTTCATGGATATGTAATAGGCAGAACAATTTAATCGATAATGATTGGTTTAATAAAGAAAATGTTTTTAATATTGAAAAAGGTAAAGAATGGAAATCAACAAAAAGAATAGTTTTTCCAGATAATAAAAGATGGGAAGACTATATTAAAAGTATAAGAATAGAAATTTCATGTGGAGAGGCACCTTATTTGGTAAGTAGATATGATACAGTTTCAGGAAAAACAATTGAAGTTAAAAATAGAATAGGAATTCTAGACAGAAAATTTAGAGTTATTAATGAAAATATCAATGATCATGATGAATGGATAGAATGGTCTAAAAAAGCAATGAAGAGTGTATATGGGTATGACTGGCAGGGTGATAATGTACTATTAGCAAGAGAAAACTTATTATATACATATATTGACAATTATAAATATAAATTTAATAAAAAGCCTTCAGTTGATTTAATAAAGGAAATAGCAGATATTATATCTTGGAATATTTGGCAAATGGATGGAATTAATTATATAGTTCCATATAGTTGTAAAAATGAAGTATCAAAAAATGCTCAATTAACAATATTTGGTGATGAAGAAGTGGAAACAATTGAGTGTATTGGATGTAAAAAAAATAACATTCACAAACATAATGGAACTTATTGTAAAATAATGAATTGGGAATCTAATCGAACTAATAAATTTATAAACTTAGTAAATAGGAGTAGATAATATGGATGATAAATTTAATTTTGTAAGCACTTATAGTTATAAAATAATATATATATTTAAGATTCATGATGAATTACATAAAGGAATATTAAAAATAGGTGAAGCAACTTTAAATACAAATAAATTACTTACAGAGTTGATCGACAACTGTAATGATTTAAACCAAGCTGCCACAAATAGAATTAGACAATATACAAATACAATTGGTGTTCAAGAAGATTTGCTGTATACAACTTTAGCTGTAGATAACAATGGAAGGACTTTTAAAGACAAAGATGTTCATAAAGTATTAAAAAAATCTGGTATTAAAAAACATGATTTTGGTAACGATAAAGATCCTGCAGAATGGTATGAAACAAATATTGAAACTGCAAAAAATGCTATTAATGCTGTTAAAGCAGGTAGAAAAAATCTTTCTTTAGATGAAATTGATGAGGAACATGAAGATATAGAATTTAGACCTGAACAGATGGAAGCAATAGAATTTACCTTAAAAAGATTTAAAGTAACAGACAATGTTTTATGGAATGCAAAGATGCGTTTTGGTAAAACCTTATCTGCATTGGAAGTTATAAAAAGAATGAGCGATGATGAATCTTATAAGCTTAAAAAGGTAATAATATTAACTCATAGACCTGTAGTTGATGAAGGATGGTTTCAAGATTATAAGAAGATTTTTTGGAATAGAAAAGACTTTCAATATGGATCTAAGAATAAATCTTCAATTCATGATCTAATATCATCTGGGAAAAAGTTTATTTATTTTGCTTCGATGCAGGATTTAAGGGGCTCAGGAAGTGTTGGTGGAAAATATAACAAAAATGATACAGTTTTTAATACAGAATGGGATTTATTAATTGTTGATGAAGCACATGAAGGAACTCAAACTGAATTAGGACAAAATGTTATAAAAGCTTTACTTGAATCTGAGATAAAAACACCTAAATCATTAATGCTATCTGGTACTCCATTTAATCTTTTAAGCGATTTTGAATCAAGTGATATTTATACATGGGATTATATAATGGAACAGAAAGCAAAATTAGAGTGGGAAGAAAACCATCCATTAGAACCTAACCCATACGAAGAATTACCAAGAATGAATATACTTACATACAATTTGGAAGACTACTTACCACAATATAAAGAAGTAGCAGATAGTGCATTTAACTTTAGAGAATTCTTTAGAGTATGGACAGGTGAAACTGAAAAAGACGGAAAAGAATTATTAGATGAAACAAAAATAGGAAAGTTTATTCATGAAGATGACGTAAGAAAATTTTTAGAGTTATTAACAAAACAAGACGATAACAGTAACTACCCTTTTTCAAAACAAGAGTATATCGAAAATTTCAAACATTCATTTTGGATTTTGCCAGGAATAAAAGAGGCAAAAGCATTGAAAGAATTGATGTTAGAAAATCGTGTTTTTTCTCAATTCAATATAGTAAACGTCGCCGGTACAGGTGATGATAATGGTTATGAAGCTTTAGATGCTGTTGAAAGAGCAATTGGTGATAAACCGGATGATACATACACCATTACCTTATCTTGTGGAAGACTTACAACTGGAGTAACTGTTAGACCTTGGACGGCAGTATTATACCTTGCCGGGTCATATTCAACCTCTGCTGCATTCTATTTACAAGCAATATTTAGAGTACAATCTCCATCTTCTTTTGGTGGTAAACAGAAAGATAATTGTTATGTATTTGATTTTGCTCCAGACAGAACATTAAAAATGGTTGCTGAAGCTGGAGACTTAAGTGTTAGAGCAGGATCAACTGGTAGTAGAGAAAGTATGAAGCAATTTCTTAACTATTGTCCAGTAATTTCTGTAAATGGATCTGAAATGAAACCTTACAATGTCAATACAATGCTTCAACAATTAAAGAAAGCATATGTAGAGAGAGTTGTTGATAATGGATTTGATGATGTCAAAATATATAATGACAATTTATTAAAATTAGATGAAATAGAATTAAAAATGTTTGATGATTTAAAAGGAATAATTGGAACATCAAAGCAAAAAAAGAAAATAAATGAAATAGATATTAACAAACAGGGTTTTACGGAAGAAGAATGGACTGAAATAGAAAAAGCCCAAAAAAAGCCAAAGAAAGAATTAACAGAAGAACAAAAAAGACTTTTAGATGAATTACGAGAGAAAAGAAAGCAGAAAAACGATGCTATATCAATACTAAGAGGAATATCTATAAGAATACCTTTATTGATATATGGAGCCGATATTAAGGAAAATGAAGATGTAACAGTTGATAATTTTACAGATATTGTTGACGATGTTTCATGGGAAGAATTCATGCCGAAAGGAATTACTAAGCAAAAGTTTAAAGAAATTTCAAAATATTATGATAATGAAATATTTGTTGGTGCTGGAAGAAGAATTAGAAATATTGCTAAATATGCAGATACTTTGAGTCCTATAGAAAGAGCTATGACAATTGCAAATATTTTTTCAACATTTAGAAATCCAGATAAAGAAACTGTATTAACACCTTGGAGAACAGTTAATAAACATATGGGTGATACTATTGGAGGCTGGAACTTTTTTGATAATAAATATATTGTGTCTATTGAAGAACCAAGATTTATAAACAATGGAGATGTCACACATACACTTCTTATAAATAATGATTCAAAAATTTTGGAAATTAATTCTAAAACAGGTTTATACCCTCTATATATTACTGTTTCATTATATAAACATAAGTGTATCAACGTTGATAGTAAAAAGTTAGATGAAGCTTTGGCTCAAGAATTATGGAATCAAACGGTAGAGAATAATGTTTTTGTAGTATGTAGAACTCCAATGGCTAGAACCATTACTAATAGAACTTTAGTTGGATATAAGGATATAAAAACTAATGTAATTGCTATTGAAAACATAATTGAAGATCTAAATAATGAAAAATATGACAAGATTAATAATGTAATTATTAATTGTAGAACTTGGAATAAGGAAGGTGATAAAATGAACTTTGATGCTGTTGTTGGTAATCCTCCGTATCAAAATAGTACAGGAGGAGGACAAGCACAAGGAACTCCTTTATATGATAAATTTGTGCTTTCTGCTATTAAGCTTAATCCAAAATATATAAGCATGATAATGCCTTCAAGATGGTTTTCAGGAGGTTTTGCGGCCCTTGATAAATTCAGACCTGAGTTTTTAAAAGATAATCATATTGTTCGTTTATGTGATTTTCCTTCAGCCCTTGACTGTTTTTCTAATGTTGAAATAAAAGGCGGAGTTTGTTATTTCTTGTATGATAGTAGATATAATGGCAAATGCAATTTTAGAACATATCAAAACAATGAATTGATATCTGAAATGGATAGATACTTACTAGAAGAGGGATGCCAAACTATTATTAGAGATAATAATTCTATAGAAATACTTAAAAAAGTAATGTCTAAGGGATATAAATCATTTTCAGATATTGTTAGTACTTTATGGCCATATTCTACAAATTCTTCTTTTGATACTTTTTCAAAAGTTAAGAAAAATGAAGATGACTATATCGCATACATATTAAAAGATAAAGGTTGGGTATCTAAGAAAGATATAAAAAAGAATCATCATATTGCTACAAAATGGAAATTGTTTTTACCAAGAAACGTTGGAAAAGGCGATTCAAAATCAGATGTAATTAAACCATTGTTAGGAGAACCAAATTCTGTTTGTTCTGGTACATATATTGTTTGTGGGCCATTTGACACAGAAAAGGAAGCTAAAAATGTTATGAGATATATAGATACAAAATTCTTTCATTTCTTGTTATCATTAAAAAAGATTTCGCAAGAAAATACAAATAAATGCTATGAATTTATCCCAAAATTAGATTTCAGCAAAGAATATAATGATGATATGTTATTTGAAATGTTTGATTTAACTGAAGAAGAAATAAAATATATTTGTAATAAAGTTAGAGCAGATATTGGTATAAGAAATAATAACAAGGAGGATTAAGATGAAAGCAACAGATTCAAAAATAAGGTCATTTATAGGTAACAGCGAAAGAGTTTTTTTGATACCCCCTTTCCAGAGAAACTATACATGGTCATGTGAGCAATGTGAAGAATTATTTGATGATATTATTGCTTCTATAAAAAAACAAAAATCTCACTATATTGGTAACATTGTATACTTTGTTGGAAAAGACAGTAGTGCGTCATTTTTACAATATATCCTTGTTGATGGACAACAACGTATCACTTCTATACTATTATTATTAAGCGCAATAAGAAATCATTTACCTGATAATGATTTTGACAAAATGGCTATTGATAAAAAATATCTGACAAATGAATTTGGAACAGAAAAATTTAAGGTTAAATTAAAGCAAACTGAAAGTGATGAAGTTGTTTTTGATAAAATTCTACTGGGTAATCAACTTTCTGAAGAAGAACAGAAAAGTAATTTGTTCAAGAATTTCGAATACTTTAATAGCAGATTGAATGATCTATCTAATAATGATGTTGATATTAAACAGTTTTACAATGCGGTTGGGGATCTTGATATAGTGGATTTAGATTTAAAGATAGAAGATGATTTAGAAGCTGTTCAAAAAATATTTGAAAAAATAAATTCAACAGGAAAACCACTATCCCCTGCTGATTTGATAAGAAATTATCTGTTAATTGCTACAACTATTGAAAGGCAACAACAACTTTATGATAATTATTGGATAAAAATAGAAGAATTATATAATGATAAGAATAATATTTCAGATTTTGCAAAACATTATTTGATCACTAAGCGTGGAGATTGGGTTGAAGAAAACAAAATGTATTCAACATTTAGATCATATTTTTCAAATGTTGGAGAAGAAAAAGAAACAATATTATCTGAAATGTTAAGATTATCAAAATATTATAATTGGTTTAAAAACGCCGATACAGATAATTCATCATTAAATGTAATGATTAAGGAATTAAATATTTTAAAATCTGATGATATGTATAGTTTACTATTAGTATTATTTGATAAACTATATGGTATTAACAATAATGAATTGTTGAAAATAATTGATTTGTTAGTAGATTTCATGATTCGTTATAGAATAGTTGGATTAAGTAATGGTAGTGCCGATTTGAGAAGTACATTATTTAACATTTTAACTAAGATTACATCTGGAGAGATGGAACCAAATTATGATAATGTAAAATATGAACTATCAAATAGTCCATCTCCTAATGGAAGATTTCCAAATGATGAAGAATTCAAAATTGCCTTACAGAGCAAAGTTAATACTTCATATGCAAAAGCGTTGTTATATAAAATGGAATATATTGAAACCAAAAATATTTATGTTGATATTAGTAAAATTACTATTGAACACGTTTTACCACAATCTTTATCAAAGGAATGGACAGATTATTTAGGTGGTGAAGAAGAATCTGCAAAAATTCATAATACTTATTTGAATTGTATTGGTAATTTAGCTATGCTATCTGGTTCATATAATTCCAGCAATTCAAATAAGCCATGGAGTTTTAAAAAAGATGTATTAAGTCAAGCTCAGTTTATACTTACACAAAGAATCTCTTCTAATAAAGAATGGAAAGAAGATGAGATAAAGCAAAGAAATATAGAATTATCAGATTTAGCTGTTAAATATATTTCAGGACCACTACCTAGAGAGAAAGATTATAAAACAATAGAAACGATGGATGAATTTACTCCTGGATTGTATGATATATTCAACGATTCGTTAAATGTAACAGGAACAAATATTAATTCATTAGTAATCAATAAAGAAGCATATCCTATAGCTGGCTGGTTTGAATTAGTATATCAATTGTGTAATATTCTTTACGATAATAATAAAGATGCATTTGATGACATTGTTAGAAATAATAAAGTTCATAAATCTAGTTCTACAAGATTATACGCATTAGGAAAAGATCCAATACTTTCAAATGATAAAAAATATTTAGTATCTCCAGCATATTTTGAAAAAGGAAATTTCTATGTAGAACAATGCTTGAGTGCAGAACGTGCAAGAAATTATGCTAGAGATGTTATCAAGTATTTAAATATTCAAGACGAAATTAAAATTGATTTACAATAATTAAATATACACATATAACAATCAAATGATGCGTTATAAATATCTGTGTATAAAGTAAGCTAAAATGCTTACTTTTTTTGTGATATAATCATTTTATAAGAAGGTGTATTATGAGTGAGTTTAATCATATATTATTTACAAGTCCTTTATATTGGGTCATCATCATAACTTGTTTAATAATCATAATTACCTATAAATTATTTGGAGCAAAAATAATTGGATGGTTTGGAGAATTATGGACTAAACAATCTTTAGATAGATTACCTAAGGATAAATATATTATTATTAACGATGTATTTATTGAAACTAATGGATTTACTCATCAGATTGATCATGTTATAGTTTCAAGATATGGAATATTTTCAGTAGAAACGAAACAATATAATGGATTTATTACTGGAAACAAATATGATAAAAATTGGATTAGACATGCTGGAAAAAACAAATATTATTATACTAATCCAATTAGACAAAATTATGGCCATGTAAAAGCATTGTCTGAATTATTAGGTATCGATGAGACTAAAATATTCAATGTAGTATGTATTCCAAGCAGAGCGATATTAAAAATAGAGCATGATGGTGAATTGGTAAGATATGATACTATAGTTGATAAAGTTTTATCATATAAAGAAGAAATAATTAATAATGTTGATGAAATAGTAAAAATTATTAATAGTAAAAACATTACTGATAAAAGTATTAAGAAAAACCATATAGATAATATAAAAGAAAACATTATTAATAAAGACCCTAGTAAATGTCCGAAGTGTGGAGGACAACTTGTTGAAAGAAATGGAAAATATGGAAAGTTTATTGGATGTTCTAATTATCCAAAATGCAAATATACTGATAATAAATAAAAATTATATTATATGTTTATCTTTTCTTTTACTCTGTTTTCCATAAAGAAGTGAAATAAGTCATTTTTAATAATTCAATTGTTAATATAGGCCAGAAATCAAAAATCTGTGTTATAATTATAGTAGTCCAGATATCATTAAAATTATGATATCCTTTTTTGTTGATATAAAGTGAGGTGCATAAAGAATGAGAATATTTTATTTTGAAGTTAAAAACTTTAGAGGGCTTGATATAAAAATTGATAGCATAGATAAGATTGCAACAATTATTGGACAAAACGATAGTGGAAAAAGTAATATTTGTTATGCCATTATGCGAACTTTAGATTATGAGAAACGTAGAATTCCATTATTAGAATCAGATTCAACCAATAATAACAGAGAAAAGATTTTTATTAAAATAGGTTTAGATTTAAGTGACTTAAATAATGAACAGTTAGCTGTAGTACATGATGTTATATATAAAGATGAAGACAGAAAATACACATACGTCCAATTAGATGCATCATATAACGATGATATATTAGCTTATGAAGATGAAATAACTATTGGTGATTCGTCCAGCGACTTCAAAACTTATAGTCCAACTAGGCAAAATCCAATTGATAAAATATTATCTATAATATATATAAATCCTACATATGATACTAAACAAGAGACTAAAAGATTTTTTGAACATGCAGAAAACAAAAATAAAGAAGCAAGTAAGAGATTAAGTGAAGAGTTTGAAAAATCTATTAAAGAACTTAATGTAAATATCCAAAATGAAGAAGCCTTAGCTGATATTATGAAAGATATAAATGATTTAGGAAAGTTTGAAGATATTTTTGACGGATTGTCTTTTCAATTATCTCCAAATATGAAAATAGACAATGTATATAAATCGTTAGAAATAAATCCAATAGATGATAAGGGAAATGTAGTTTCTAATATAGGTGATGGTAAAAACAAAATATTTTCCATGCTATTAAAGGAAAAAACATATGATGATGAAAAAAGAAAAATTATTATAGTTGAAGAGCCGGAAAATCACTTGTATGTATTATTACAAAAATATTACATAGATTCCTTACTATCTTTTGAACCTGATCAAATGCTAATTACTACGCATTCCCCACATGTAGTAGACTTTGAAAAAACGAATCAAATTATAAAAATAAAAAGAGATTATGATGAAGACACAAAAGCTTATTATAGAAAAGTATATTGCTATAATGTTAATAATTCTGATTTTAAAAGATTTGGATATTTAATAAATGTCGAAATAGCTGAAATGATGTATTATGATAAAGTTCTATTAATAGAAGGTGCGTCTGAAAAGTATTTTTATAGTACATTGATGGCAAACGATGAAAAATTTAGAACTCATATATTTAAAAACAGAATAGGAATTTTTTGTGTCAATGGTATTGCTTTTAGAGAAACAAAACAATTATTAGAGGGATTAGGCATAATAGTGTTTATAAAAACAGATAATGATATTTTTTCTGTTAGAAAACATAAAGACACAAAATATTATGCCGGACTAACTCGTGCTATAGGTTATCTTGATGATGAATCTAAAAAAGAAATAATGGGCATTTTAAAATTTAGTGATTTGCAAACTAATAATTTTTGGTTTAAAAATGATACTCGTATTGAAATTGTGGAGAATAATTTATCTAAAATATTAGAAATATTTAAAAAAAATAATATCTATTTACAAACACATAACGAAGGCTTTGAAAAAGACTTTCTTGACTTTATTGGTTATTGTAAAAAGGACTACGATGAAGTGATAAACTACTTAAAGGAAGCCAAGCTTATTAATTTACATCTATTTATTAATGATGAAAAAATAAAATTGTTAATAGATGAAAATAACAAAAATAATATTTTAGTGAGTTTTTTCTATGATTGATGAAAGTTTAAAAAAAGAATTAGATAGACAACAAGGCATAATCATTAATGATAAGTCAAAATATCTTTGTGTAAGTGCTTGCCCTGGTGCCGGCAAAACCTATACATTAGTGAAAAAAATTGTAAAAGAACTTGATAATCTGAAAGATTTTCAGGGGATTATAGCTTGCTCTTTTACAAAAGAATCATCAAAGGAAATAATTCAACGACTTAATGACAATGAAAAGTTAGATAATTCTTACATTGGAACCATTGATTCATTTATTATGAAATTAATAATTTTTCCGTATTTAAATAGATATTTATTCTCTAATAATTTAATTAGTAAACGCGTAGAGGTAAAAAAAATAATAATAGATAATGATAAAAGACTGAATAATTATGTAAGATACTATGATAGTAACATTTATGTAAAGAAGGAAGCTAATTCATACGCAAAAGAATGGTTAGATAAATTAATAGAAGGAACATATAGCATTTCATTCCCAGCTTATATTTTAGCAACACAAATAATAAAAATGGACATTTTTAAAGAGTATTTTTCATTACGGTACCCAACAATTTATATAGATGAGGCTCAAGACTTAAATTATTTTCAACATATGATGCTTAATGCATTAAAAAATAATACAGATATAAATATTGTTTTATTAGGAGATCCTAATCAATCTATATATCAGTTTAGAGGAGCTAAGCCTTCTCTTTTCAAGAACCTAATAAATCAAGGGTACAATCATAAAGAAATAACAGTTAGTGTAAGATGTCATCCTAGTATCCTTTATTATGCAAATAAAATATTTAATAATAATTTACAAAAAATTTTCACTGATTCTCATGTGCAAATAATAGATAACTTTGATTTAGATTTTTTGAGATCTCTTAATGGTAATATTTTTATTCTTGTTGAAAATAATAAAACAGCAGTAAAAATTTATGAACAATTAAAAGACGATTTTGATATATACTTTTCAAAAGGACTTGATGGTATTCCAGATGATTATATTGAAAACAAAGATGTAATAGATGAATTAATAAAATATTACGTAAACTATGATAATGAAAATGATAGATATAAATATCCAATTGATGAGTTACTTCTGTATCTAAATAACTATATAAAAAATATTAATAAAAGAGATTTTAGATTACAAAATAGAACCTTTGTTGATTTTATTATGGATATATCTGCTCTAATAGGTGTTGAAATAGCTAAAGAAACAGTTGAAAAAATAGATGAAAAATTAACAGATGAAAAATACATGTATTACTATTATATTTCAGATAAGGCAAATAAAATAATGACAATTCATTCGTCAAAAGGATTAGAAAGCAATGATGTTATTATAGTGTTAGAGAATCCATACAATATAAATACTGAAGAATTCAAGAACAAACTGTTTGTAGCAATTACAAGAGCAAAAAAGAATGTTTACATTTATATGACAGAAAGCTTTTCGGGGAAAAAATATATTGAAAAGTTAATATCAGACTAAAAAATAAAACAATAATTTTTATATCAAAATGCTATTGTGCCATTTAAGAAATGATGTAATTGAAAAATAACAAAAGTGCTTTCCTTTTTGTTTTTGCTATCTTTAGAGAATAACGCTGTACATCATAAAAGAATATACAAATTACATAACCGCTTTTCCCCACACCTATTGAGATTGTGACTTTTGATTTTTTTTACTATTTATCAATACTTTTTAAAAAGAAGGAACTATAGGAATCCTACCACTTTCGGGCGAAGCCCGCGAATTTTTGGGGCTCTCGCGCTCCAGCCCCAAAAAAGGTGAAGAAAGGTCTATTTTAATCTTGACACCATCTCCAAAAACAAGTACAGACTCTCCAAAACCGTTTTCTAGGTCGAGGAGAATCCTTTTAAATTCAATGTATTAGTAAGATACAGGGGATTAGTTAAATGGTATAATAATGGTCTCCAAAACTTCTGTTGTGTGTTCGATTGAACAATCAGATTAGATTAAAAAAGGAGCAAAGCTTTGACTTTGTTCCTTTTCTTATTCCTTTTTATCTGATTGTTCATTATTTTGCATGTTGGAGATTAGTGAATGTTCGGCGTGTTTAGTTTTAAGATCTTTTGGTGACATATCTACATATATTTTAGTTGTTTCAATATTAGTGTGACCCAAAAGATCGCGGAGTGAAAAAGCGTCGCCCCCATTAATTACAAAATGCGTTGCGAACGTGTGACGGAACTTATGCGGGTTCATTCTAACATCATTACCAAATAACTTTTTAGCTTTAACGGCTAGGACTCTATAAACTACTTCTGGTTTTATTTGTGTGCCCAGGATAGGTTCGTTACACGTTTGATAAAACTGAGTAAATAGCGGTCCTTTTTCTGCT
>CACYRE010000017.1 GCA_902776735.1 uncultured Erysipelotrichaceae bacterium
GTACCCCTCCTATTCTTTTATTTTCCTATATTATCATTATAGTTTATTTTTATGGTTCTTTCAATATATTTTTAAGAAAAAAGAGTATGTCTATTTACATACTCTTACATACTCTTTTTAATTATATATTATTTTTATTTATTTTTTATAACAACTAAACTTCGATTACTATTTTCTTTTGGTAAACAAAATTTATTTATAGTAACAATCTGATATTTCTTTGATATCTTTTTTTCTATCTCAGGTGTTATTTCTTTATCAATATTACCTTTCATAGCAATAAATAGTCCATTTTTCTTTACTAAGTGCATTGTATAAGTTAATAATTTTTCAATATTTGCAACTGCTCGAGAGGTAACAATATCAAAACTTCCTTGATAATCTTCTCCTCTTGAGTGAATAGCTTCAATATTTTGTAGATTTAATTCTTTTATTACTTCATTTAAATATTTTATTCTTTTTTCTAAAGAATCAATTAATGTTACTTTTAAATTAGGATAAAAAATTTTTAACACTATTCCAGGAAATCCTGCTCCTGTTCCAACATCACATAAGGTTTTTTCTTCATTTAAGTCAACTACTTTAGTAATTGTTAAGCTGTCATAGAAATGTTTTAAGTAAACATCTTGTTCTTCTATTATCCTTGTTAAATTAATTTTTTTGTTCCAATCTACTAATAATTTATAAAACTTATTTAATTCAGTTAATTTTTCTTCTGTTACCTCAATATTTAAATCTTTTAAAGCAGCAATAAATTCTTCTTTAGTCATTTTTATTGTACTCCTTTTTTAAGTATACTGATAATATTGATATATCTGAAGGATTTACTCCACTTATTCGAATGGCTTGAGCTATTGTTTCAGGGCGAACTTCTTTTAGCTTTTGTCTTGCTTCACTAGCAATATTTATTATTTTATCGTAATCAATGTCTTTAGGAATATGTTTCTTTTCTAGTTTTAACATTTTTTCAACTTCTTTATAAGCTTTTACTATATATCCCTCATATTTTATATTTACTTCGACTAATTCTTTTATATCTTCATTATATGGTATATCTATTAATGAACTTAAAAAATTCATTGTAATTTCTGGCCTTTTTAATAGCTGAAATAAGGACATAGTAAACGTTGGTAATGAAAAATTGTTTTTTTCAAATTGTTCTTTAATTTCAGGTGTTATTTTTAATTTTTTTGAATCTAAATAACTAGTTAATTCTTTAATTTCTTGTTCTTTTTTATGTAGTTTTTTTATTTGATTATCATCTATTAATCCTACCTTGTAGCCATATTCTCTTAATCTTAGATCTGCGTTATCACTTCTTAATAATAATCTAAACTCTGCACGACTTGTTAATAATCTATATGGATCTCTTATTCCTTTAGTTATTAGGTCATCAATCAATACTCCAATATAGGCATCATTTCTTTTGAGAATAAATGGTTCTTTTTTTTCTAACTTAAGGCTGGCATTAATTCCTGCCATTAAACCTTGGCAAGCTGCTTCTTCATATCCACTAGTTCCATTTATTTGGCCTGCAGTATATAAGTTTGTAAGAACTTTTGTTTCAAGAGTATTTTTTAATTGTGTTGGATAAATTGCATCATACTCAATTGCATAACCATATCTTAATATTTTAGCATGTTCTAGACCTGGAAGAGAATGAACCATTTTTTCTTGAATATCATGAGGCATAGAAGTTGAAAATCCTTGAAGATAAATATCATCATAATATCTACTTTCAGGTTCTAGAAATAATTGATGTCTTTTTTTATCAGCAAATCTTACTACTTTGTCTTCTATTGATGGACAATATCTTGGACCTACTCCTTTTATATCATCAAGTGCTCCATACATACTTGATTTAGATAGATTAGCTCTAATTATTTTATGAGTTTCTTCTGTAGTGTATGTTAGATGACAAGGTATTTGGTCTTCTATCTTATAAGATGGCTCTAAATCAAAACTAAATGTCAATAATTTATCGTCACCAGGTTCAATCTTAGTTTTTGAAAAATCAATAGATGATCTTTCTATTCTTTGTGGTGTTCCTGTTTTTAATCTGATGATTCTAAAGCCATATTCTTTTAATTTGTCACTTAAAAAATTAGAAGGCTTTTCGCCATGTGGACCTTGTCTTGTTCTTGTGTCGCCTACTAAAATATCGGCTTTTAAGTATGTTCCTGTTGTTAAAATAACGGCTTTACTTTCTATTTTTTCTCCATTTTCTAATATTATTCCTTTAACTGTATTATCTTCGACAATTAAATCTTCGACCATAGCTTCTTTAATAGTTAAATTTTCAAGAGAATTTAAAACTCTTAACATTTCTTTAGGATAAGCAATTTTATCCCCTTGAGCTCTTAGAGATCTAACTGCTGGACCTTTAGCATAATTTAACATTTTTATTTGAAGATGTGTTTTATCAGCAACTTTACCCATAATTCCACCTAAAGCATCTATTTCTCTAACCACAATTCCTTTTGCACTACCACCAATATGAGGATTGCATGGCATATCAGCAATATTTTTTATATTACTTGTTACTAATAATGTTTTATGACCTTTTTTAGCAGCAGCATGGGCAGCTTCACAACCAGCGTGTCCTCCACCAACTACAATTATTTCATATTTATTTTTCAATTTTTCTCACCTACTTTCCTAAACAAAATCTAGAAAACATTTCATCGAGTAACTCTTCTTCATAATATGTTCCATTTATTTTACCTAATTCTTCCCAAATGTTTTTTATATCTAGTTCTATCATATCTATTGGTAAATTATTATTTATTCCTTTTTCTACTTCTTTTATTGAATTTAGACAGTTCTTTAAAATACTTATACTTCTAGTATTATTTAAATAAGTTGGATCTTTTGTTTCTATTTCTGCAATATTAAACATGTCAATTATTTTATTTTTTAAATTATCTATACCCTTATCTTCAAGAATACTTAATTCTACTATTTTATTATTTGGAATATTTATTTTACTTCTATCTAGTTTATTTTCTAAATCTATTTTATTTATTATTATTAAAAATTTTTTATCTTTTATTTTATCTATTATATCTTCTATGTCTTTTGTTAGTTTTTCATTTGCATTTAGCATTAATAAAATGAGATCTGATTTATTAATCATTTGAAAACTTTTTTCAACACCAATAGCTTCTATTTTATCATCTGTTTTTCTAATTCCTGCTGTATCTATTATGTTAAGTAAAATCCCATTTAAGTTTATTTGTCCTTCAACTATGTCTCTAGTTGTCCCTGCAATATCTGTTACAATTGCTTTGTCTTCATTAAGTAGAGCATTTAGTAGAGAACTTTTGCCAACATTTGGCCTCCCAATAATTGATGTATTAATTCCCTCTTTTATTATTTTCCCGTTTTTTGATTCTTGTAATATTTTTTCTATTTTTGTTTTTAAATTGTTTATTTTTGGTAAAAGTATTTCATTTGTCATAATATCTACATCATCATACTCAGGATAATCTATATTTACATTTATATTGGAAATAATTTGAGCCATATCGCTTCTTAAATCATTAATTAAGTTTGATACCTTACCATTTAATTGATTAGAAGCCATTTGTCTTTGAGTTTCCGTTTTAGAATTAATCATATCCATTACTGCTTCGGCTTCTAACAAATCTATTCTTCCATTTAAAAAAGCTCTTTTAGTAAATTCTCCTGGTTCGGCTAAGCGACAACCATTTTCTAGAAGTAATTCTAACACTCTATTTGTTGGGGAAATTCCACCATGAGTATTAATTTCAACTGTATCTTCAGTAGTATAAGTTTTTGGAGCTTTCATTACAGATACAAGCACTTCATCGATTATTTTGTCATTATCTATAATGTGACCATAATTTATTGTATGTGATTGAACTTTTTCTAAATCTTTTCCTTTAAATATTTTATTTACTATTTTAATTGAATCTTCTCCACTTACTCTTATGATTGCGATGGCACCTACTCCTTGACTTGTTGCTATTGCACAGATAGTATCATTCATGGTATCCCTCCTTTTTTTTTGTTATTATAACATATTTTTTTTTGGAAATAGAAAAGAATAGATATTTTCTATTCTTAATTTTTAAAAATAATAAAGTTTATTCTTCTTTAGATTTTATCACAACACATCTATTTGGTTCTTCACCTTCACTTTTTGTATACACTTTTTTGCTATTTGCTAAAGCGTTGTGAATTATTCTTCTTTCATAAGAATTCATGGAATCTAATTTTACATCAACTTTAGTTGCTGCTACTTCCCGTGCTGTTTTCTTAGCTAAGTGAATAAGACTTTGTTCTCTTTTTTCTTGATAATCATTAATATCTATTGTAAATTTATATGGCTCTCCTATTTTATTTGCAATATATTCTTTAACTATAGTAGTTAAGGCTTTTAAATTTTTACCATTTCTTCCTATTAATAAGGCGTCATTATCAGAATAAATTGTATATTTAGGTATTTCTTGTTTGTTTTGTACTTCTATATTAGCATTTAATCCAATATTTTTAAGCAACTTGAGGATATAATCTTTAATTTCCTTGACTATTTCTCTTTTTTCAATTACCTCAATTTCAATTTTTTTACTTTTAAATAAGCCTCCTTTTGTTTCAGCAATTTCTTTAATAAAAAGGTTCTCTTCTAGTTCTTGTAATTCTTCTTGAGCTTTTTTTATTGCTTCTTCTTTAGTTTTTCCGGTATATTTATGCTTTTCCATTTACTTCACTGCTCCTTTTAATTAAAATGTTTTGAACTATGGTGAAAATGTTTGATGTTGCCCAATATATTCCTAAACCTGATGGCATGAATAATGCTGTTATTATAATCATTATTGTCATCATAGTTGGCATCATTTTCATAGTTGGGTCTTCCATATTTGCTGTTGAATTAATTTTAAATGAAAAATATGTAGTTGCTGAAATTATTAACATTATAATTATATATGAATAAAAAGAAGATGATGTTATACCAATAGCTGGTGTTGTTCCTAGTTGTAAGCCTAAGAATTTATCTTCAAAAATAACTGGTGTTCTTTGAATGGCCTCAAAGAAAGCTAAAAATAATGGTAATTGAATAAAAGCAAATAAACATCCAGATAAAGGACTTATATTATATTTCTTATATATAAGCATTATTTCTTGATTTTGCTTAATCATTGATTCTTGGTCATTCTTATTAGCATATTTTTTCTGAATTTTATTTATTTCTGGCTGAGCTTTTTTTATTCTTTCTGATTGCATTGCTGTCTTCTTAGTCAATGGAAAAATAATAAGTCTAATGGCTAAACTAACAATTATTATTGAAAGTGCATAATTTTTAACATTTTTACCAAGCCATATAAGAATAAATGCTAATGGTTTTATAAATATTCCTGTCCAAAGTCCTTCATATTTTCCAGAATTTACTTTGAAATTTTCACATTCTGGTAACTTACTAATGTTGACTTTATTTTTTTCATATATTTTCTTCGTTTCTTTATTAGTTGGTTTACATAAAATGTTTTTTGTTAATGTTTGCCCTGTTGTTTCATTTTTTACTGCCCTATTGTTTTTATCTGTTAGTGTTCTAGTACAACCTGTTGTCAAAAAAATTAAAAGTATAATTAAGAGTATTTTTATTTTTGATTTATTTTTCTTCATCATTTATTTCCTTTCTATTTTTTATTTAAGCGATTCATTAATTCAAAAAAATTTTTTTCTAACTCTTGAAAACTTTTTTCAGTTCCGCTCTTCCTTAATATTATAATATAATCTTGTTTATTTACATAGATTTTTTTATAATTATCTACAATGTTTCTAATTCGTCTTTTATATTTATTTCTATATACTGCATTACCTAATTTTTTACTTACAGAAATACCATATCTATCATAATTCAAGTTATTATTCATAGTGTGTATTATAAAACTACTATTTTTTTTACATTGACCTGTTTTTATAATTTTTGCAAAATCTTTAGAATCTTTTACGATAAATTTTTTTTTCATTATAATCACCTTTTATAGTAAAAAACCACTGTTTATAGCAGCGGTATAATTATTTGCAAAGTCTTTTGCGTCCTTTGCGACGACGACGATTTAAAATATTTGTTTTCTTACGTGCAAAAAATCCTAATTTTTTTGATTTTTTACGATTGTTTGGTTGATATGTTCTTTTCAATTGCTCCACCTCCAGACATAAATCTACATTATTATAATAATACAAATGGTATTTTGTCAAACAAAAACTTTATTTTTGACTAAATATTTGAAGCAATATAAGTTTTAAACACTTTCCACTACTATGTGGATTATTAATATATACTATGTGAATTGTTTTTATGTGGAAAATGTGGAAAACCTAGATTTTACTTATAAAATAAGTAAATTAGCTGTTGAAAATTTTGTGGAAATTTTGTGGATTATGTCGAATTATAATTTTTTAATATATTAACTGTTTATTTTTTTGTGTAAAACTTGGATGTATTTAAACTTTTTTTATATGAAATTTATTTTTTATTTTAGTAGTTGAATTATTAAAAAAATATGTTATTGTATATATTAATTAATTGAGTTAGTTCACTTATTTTATTTTTGTGCTTTATTTTTGAATTTACTTAAGGTAGAATAAACTTGTAATTTTTTAATAGTGGGGAGATGGTATATTTTGAATTTAGATTTATTGTGGACAAAGGTTCTTAATCAAATAAAAGATGAAATATCATCCATCTCTTATCAAACTTGGTTTTCAGAAACAAAATTGTATAAATTGGATAATAATAAAGCTTATATTATTGTTCCAATGCCTATTCATAAAAAACATTTACAAGATAATTATTATAATACTATAGTGACAAAGTTAGATAATATTACTAATTCATCATATGAGTTATTTTTCTATTTAGATGAAGAAATTTCAACATTAGAGATAGAAAAGGAAATGGAAAATGATAAGAAAAAAAATCTAGATACAAATTCAGATGATAAATTTAATATCAATTCCAACTTAAAACCAGAATACAATTTTGATAATTTTATAGTAGGGTATAGTAATAAGTTTGCCCATGCTGCGGCACTGAGTGTTGCGGAAAATCCAGGAAAAATATATAATCCTTTATTTTTATTTGGAAATAGTGGATTAGGCAAGACGCATTTGATGCATGCAATTGGTAATTATATTGTTGAACATTCAAATAAAAAAGTTTTATATGTTACTAGTGAACAGTTTAGAGAAGAATTTGTTAAAGCAAATAGAAAAGATGATAGTGGTACTAATTTTAATTATGTTGATTTTTTTAAAGATAAATATCGGAATATTGATGTTTTATTGATTGATGATATTCAATTTTTAGGTGGAGCAACCCAAACACAACAAGAATTTTTTCACACATTTAACAATTTATATAATGATAGTAAGCAAATAATTATTTCTTCAGATAGATCGCCGGACGATTTAAAATTGCTTGAGGAACGTTTAAGAACAAGGTTTTGTTGGGGATTAACAGCTAATATTTTTCCACCAGACTTTGCTCTTCGGAAGGAAATATTAAAAAAGAAAATAGTTGCAGGGAATTTTGAACAAGATATACCAGATGATGTTATAGAGTATATTGCATCTAATATAGGGCCTGATGTAAGACAACTTGAAGGGGCTATTACAAGACTTGTTGCTTATTCAACAATTATGGGTGGAGAAAAAATTAATCTTGATTTAGCAATCGAGGCTTTAAAAGACTTTATAAGTAAAGGTGTAGGAGAAAAAAATGATGTTCATAGAATCCAGAAAATAGTATCTGAATATTTTCAAATTTCAATTGATGATATAAAAAGTAAAAAAAGGAGTTCTAATATTTCATTTCCTAGACAAATAGCAATGTATCTGTGTAGAAATATGTTGGGAGAAAGTTTTCCAAAGATTGGAACAGAATTTGGTGGAAAAGATCATTCTACTGTAATGCACTCTGTTGAAAAAATAGAAAATGAAATAAAAGTTAATAAAGATTTAGCTAATATAATAGAAAAATTAAAAAAAGATATAGGGGTTGTGAATAAAATGTAGTTAATAACAATTTTTTCCACAATTATTTTTTAGTTAAATCTTTGATATAAAAGGGAAAAATATAGTTTTAAACTTTTTCCACACTAATAATATAAATAGAATTTAGAAAGAAGGTATAAATAATGAAATTTACAATAAAAAAAGAAATATTATTGGAGGCACTAAATAAAGTTTCAAAAGCAATATCCACAAAAAATTTAATACCTGTTTTAGCAGGAATAAGATTTGAATTAAAAAAGAAAAAATTGATTCTTACAGCAAGTGATAATGATATTACTATTCAAACTGTAATTGATTTTAGAGATGATGATGAATTTAAGATAGAAAGTGAAGGTAGTATAATAATTCAAGGTAAGTATATATTAGATATAGTAAGAAAATTACCTGATGATTACATTAATATTGAAGTAATAGATGAGTTAAAGATACTTATTTATACTGCTAATAGTCGCTTTAATTTAAATGGTATAAGTGAATCAGAATATCCAAATGTTGGTTTAGAAGAAAGTAAGAAAAAGATTATTATAAAAGCAGGTGTATTAAAAGATATTGTTAATCAAACAGCTTTTGCTACTTCTAATGAAGAAACTAAACCAGTTTTAACAGGAATCAACTTTAATATTGTTGGAAATATTCTTGAGTGTAATTCTACAGATTCATATAGATTATCAAGAAAAGTTGTTAAATTAGAGAAGGATAGTGAAGAAAATTATAATATTGTAATTCCTAGTCATAATTTAGTTGAGTTTGTAAGAATTATAGATGATGATAATGATGAAGTAGAAATGCATATATTTAATAATAAAGTATTATTTAAAATTGGAAACTTAAAATTTGAGTCTAGACTTATTAATGGAACTTATCCAAATACTTCAAATTTATTGCCAGATGATGCATTTCTAGTAATTACAACAAATTTAAATGATTTTTATAATGTGATTGATCGTGTAAGTATTTTGACTAGTGATAAAGAAAAAAATACAGTAACTCTTGAAACTAATGGAAATGTTTTGACTTTAAGAAGTAGTTCTGCAGAAATTGGAAGAGTTGAAGAAACTATGAATGTTAAAAAAAATAATAATGAAGATATTAGGATTTCTTTTAGTGCAAAATATATGATGGAAGCTTTGAAAAGTTTTTCAACAGAAAATGTGGATTTGCATTTTGTTGGTGAAATCAAACCAATTTTAATAAAATCAAAAGAAGATGAAACTTTGACACAGTTAGTTTTACCAATTAGAACTTATTAGAAAAGAAAAAATTTTCTTTTTTTTTGCAACAAATTTTGTGATTTTAGCGAATAATATATTTAGAAAGAAAAAAAAACACATTATTCGACAATTTTTGATAATATTCGACAAATAAATAGTGTAATATCTTTCACAACAACTTGGTATTTACAAAAAATTATTCGAAAGGGGAATTTATGTTGAATAATAATAAGTATGAATTTAATAGGGGAACATTAGCAGTTTTACCAAATGGGAATGAGTCAAGTCTTATATATGAAGATGAGAGTAGATATATAATAGAAGATACTCCAATGGCTATAATGGAAGACAGTTGCAAATACTTTGGCAGTTCATATGATGGAAGAAAAAATGGAGCAAAAGATATTTTAGGTGCAGAATATAAGGTACCTATTGTAATAGAAGATTCTAACAATATTATTGCTTTTCCAACTTCTTCACCAAGAGCTGAGGATTGTGCATGGATATCTTTTAGTAGAATTGATAATTTTTATAAAATAGATGATACTAATACAAAGATAGTATTTGATAACTGTAAAGAAATAATTGTTCCTTGTTCATTTAGATCTATAGAAAATCAAATTTCTAGATCTGCCCGTTTAAAATTTATATTAAATAAGAGAAAAAATAGCTAATATAGCTATTTTTTAATGATTTTAAAGTCATTTTATGATATAATAATGTTTGTATGTATAGGAATACCATTTGAGGGGGAATTTTGATGTATGTGTCTTTTTATTAGTTTTAAATGAGAATTAATCGTATTAAGTTAGTTAATTTTAGAAATTATTCTAATGTAAGTGTTTCTTTTAATAAAAAAATGAATATTTTTATTGGAGACAATGCTCAAGGTAAGACCAATATTTTAGAATCTATCGTTATTTTAGCTTTAACTAAGTCACATAGAGTAGGAAATAATCCTAATATTATTAAATTTGATAAAAATAAATGTAAAATTTCAGGTGTTGTTAAAAATAATAAGATAGTTACTAAATTAAGTATTGAAGTTGATACGTTAGGAAAGAAAGTTATGGTTAATAGTACCAATATTAAAAAATTGGCAGATTATATTTCTTATTTAAATGTTATTGTATTTACTCCTGATGATTTGGAAATAGTAAAAAGTTCTCCTAATGTAAGAAGAAATTTACTTAATATTCAGTTATCTCAAATATCAGAAGAATATATAAAAATATATAATGAATATAATAAGTTATTAAAAACGAGAAATGAATATTTAAAAGTACTTTTTGAAAATAATATTGCTGATAAAGCTTATTTAGATATTATAACGGATAAATTAATAGAAAAAGCTATATTTATTTATCAAAAAAGAAAAGAGTATATTGATTTAGTTAATGTCTATATAAATAAATATTATAAAAGTATAACTGGTACTGATGGAATTATTGTAAGGTATGTTCCTAATATTATATTAGAAGATTATGATTATGAAAGTATTAGAAAGAAATTGAAACATACATTTAAAAAGAATTATTTAAAGGAATTAAATTATGGTATGACTATATTTGGTCCTCATCGAGATGATTTTTACTTTGAATATAAGGGTAATGATTTAAAATTTTATGGTTCTCAGGGTCAACAAAAGCTTGCTATATTATCATTTAAATTAGCAGAAATATCTATATTTAAAGAGTTTACTAGGACAAGTCCTGTATTGTTATTGGATGATATTTTTAGTGAATTGGATGTTAAAAAGAGAAATAAATTATTAAAAATTATAAATGAAGATGATATTCAAAGTATTATAACAACAACAGATTTAAGAAACATAAATAAAAAATATATTGAGGATGCTTATTTATTTAAAGTAAGTAATGGAATTATAGAAAGAAAGTAGGTAGTATTTATGGAGGAAAAAGTAGAAGCAAAATATGATTCTTCAGCAATTCAAGTTCTTGAAGGACTTGAAGCTGTTAGAAAAAGACCAGGTATGTATATAGGAACTACTAGTTCTAGAGGTTTACATCATTTAGTATGGGAGATTGTTGATAATGCTATTGATGAAGCTTTGGCAGGATATTGTACACATATTGAAGTTACTATTTGTAAAGATAATAGTATTATTGTTAAAGATGATGGTCGTGGTATTCCTGTTGATATTCATCCAAAAACTGGAAGAAGTACCGTAGAGACGGTTTATACAGTTCTTCATGCTGGTGGAAAATTTGGTGGTGGAGGATATAAAGTATCTGGTGGTCTTCACGGAGTTGGAGCTAGTGTTGTTAATGCATTAAGTGATTGGCTTGAAGTTACAGTTTATAGAGGTGGAAAAGTTTACTATCAACGTTTTAGTAATGGAGGACATCCTGATGCACCTTTAAAAGAAATAGATACATGTGATGAAGATAGAACAGGTACAACAGTTCATTTTTTACCAGATGATCAAATATTTACTGAAACAACAGTTTTTGATTATGATGTTTTAAAAACTAGATTACAAGAACTTGCTTATTTAAATAAGGGATTGAGAATATCTTTATATGATGATAGAGAAGCAGATAAAAAAGATTCTTTCCACTATGAAGGTGGATTAGTTGAATATGTTCAAATGCTTAATAAAAATAAAAATCCAATACATCCTACAATTATTGATGTTGACGGAGAAGAAAATGATATTAGAGTAGAAGTTGCTATGCAATATAATGAATCTTATAATTCTAGTATTTATTCATTTGTTAATAATATTATTACTCCTGAAGGTGGTAC